>NZ_JBQCJW010000038.1:12891-36569 GCF_051967575.1 Solibacillus silvestris | reverse complement strand
AAAAAACTTAATTACCACAAAATGTGTGAAAAAAATGGGTTAGGACCAAAAGAAAATATAACTTAATCGACACTCTCAAAACTCCGTTTATTTAAATTAAAATAATTTTAAAGATCGCCCGCACCACACACAATATGAAGTACAGACAAAGGAGTAAGCTAATGAACGGTATTCTGCCATTATGGAAAGAGCGCGGCATGACAAGTCATGACTGTGTATTTAAATTACGAAAAATATTGAAGACGAAAAAAGTAGGTCATACCGGGACACTTGATCCCGGTGTAGAAGGTGTCCTGCCCATCTGCATCGGTCAGGCAACACGGATCGCCGAATATTTGACAGATGCCGGCAAAACATATGAAGCAGTCGTTTCAATCGGACGCACGACAACAACAGAAGATGCGGAAGGCGAAACGGTCGAGCAAAATACAGGTTTAAAATCATTTACTCGTGAAGAAATTTTACAGGCGCTCCAAACGCTGACAGGTGAAATTGAACAAACGCCTCCGATGTTTTCCGCTGTAAAAGTGAACGGGAAAAAGCTTTATGAGTATGCTAGAGCAGGCCAAACAGTCGAACGCCCAACACGTAAAATCACGATTTATGAGCTGGAATTATTGGATGATGCACAAAGTTTCGAAGGAGAAGAAGTGAAATTCTCGATCCGCATCAAATGTTCAAAAGGTACATATATTCGTACATTAGCCGTGCAAATCGGAGAAGCGTTACGCTATCCAGCTCATATGCATGAACTTGTACGTACTGCTTCAGGCACATTTACAAAGGATAATTGCTTTACATTAGCACAAATTGCGGAAATGATGGAGTTGAATGAGCAGGAAAAATTTCTGCTGCCTGTAGAGTATGCTTTATCCGATTATCCGTATATTGAAATAACAGCAGACATTGAAAAGCAAATTTTCAATGGACAAGTTCTCCCGATGCATGCATTATTAAAAGAGCATAATAAAATTGTGTATGGTGTAGAGGGACGAGCATTTGCGGTATATATCGCACATCCGACAAAACACGGACAAATGAAGCCGGATAAAATGTTTCCCGAAATTAATTAGGAGGCAGATGATGAACGTTATTCATTTAAAATACCCGCATCAATTAGCGCAACAAAATGAAAAACAAGCCTATTCATTAGCGATCGGCTTTTTTGATGGGGTACATAAAGGGCATCAGGCAGTCATTGAAGCTGCAAAACAAAAAGCCCAGCTGTTAAATATTAAAAGCGCAGTGATGACATTTGATCCGCATCCATCGATCGTGTTGGGCGGGCGTAATGAAAAGGTGTTTTATATAACGCCACTTGCGCAAAAATTGGATACATTGCAAAAGCTCGGTGTCGATACAGTATTCGTTGTAAACTTCACTTCGGATTTTGCCAAGCTAACACCCGAGCAATTTATCGAGTATTTCCTTATTGATTTAAATGTCCAGCATGTGACGGCTGGCTTCGATTTTTCGTTCGGGGCATTTGGCAAAGGGAATATGGAGCTTTTGGCGCAATTATCAAACGGGCAATTTGGTGTGACCATTATTGAGAAACAGAAGGATGACGAGGAAAAAATCAGCTCAACACGTATTCGCAAAGCTTTGCAGGACGGGGAAATGGAGCAAGTTCGCACATTGATGGGCCGCGCATTTGAAGTTCCGGGCATCGTCGTACATGGTGATAAGCGCGGGCGTACGATGGGCTTCCCGACAGCAAACGTACAGGCAATGGAAGGTTGCTACATCCCGGCTACAGGTGTTTATGCTGTGAAAATTTTAGTGCAAAACAAATGGTATGATGGTGTTTGCAATGTAGGCTATAAACCGACTTTCAAAAATCCGGATGAAAAGAAACTGTCGATTGAAGTGCATATTTTAAATTTCGACAAAAACATTTACGGTGAAGAAGTGGTCGTTGGCTGGTATAAACGTATACGGAGCGAGCGGAAATTTAATGGCATCGAAGCTTTAATTGAGCAAATCGAATTGGATAAAGAGCAGGCGATTGCTTATTTTGAACAACTACGCTAAATAGTTGCACACATATAGCGAACTATGGTACTATTCATAAGTACGAAAATCTCGTATGAACCTTGGCTCGGCTTTTTGCAACTCCAGCGATTGCTGTGCTAACGGGGATATTTTATTTATTTGGGAGGTCATTTCAAATGGCAATTACACAACAACGTAAAAACGAAATTATCGCTGAGTACCGCGTACACGAAACAGACACTGGTTCTCCAGAAGTACAAATCGCTGTATTAACTGCAGAAATCAACGCTTTAAACGCACACTTAGCTACTCACAAAAAAGATTTCCACTCTCAACGTGGTCTTCTAAAAATGGTAGGTAAACGTCGTCATTTATTAAAATATTTACGTGAAAACGACGTAGCTCGTTACCGTGAATTAATCACTAAACTTGGATTACGTCGCTAATCTGACAATAAAAAGCGGGATTTTTCCCGCTTTTTATTATGTTTGAAAAGATTTTGCTTTCCGATTCAATGGTGCGATGTTTAACTTCTTTGAGCAGGTGTCATAACGCCCGTTGAAAGAAGTTAAACCATTGCTGGAAAGTTGAAAATAATTAATTAAATTTATCGATATTTTAATTAAAAAATTTAGCATAGAAAACGCTTTTTTGATACACTTACTATGGTACATAAAAAGATTACGTAGAGTGTTTCAATAAGAAAGGGGTTCATTTAATGAACGAAAAAAAGGTCTTTTCGTATGAATGGGCAGGCCGTCCACTTGTAGTAGAAGTAGGGCAGTTAGCAAAACAAGCAAATGGTGCTGCGATGATTCGCTACGGTGAAACTGCAGTTTTAGCCACAGCAACAATGTCAAAATCTCCAAAGCCATTAGATTTCTTCCCGTTAACAGTTAACTTTGAAGAACGTCTATATGCAGCAGGGAAAATCCCGGGTGGTTTCATTAAACGTGAAGGACGTCCATCAGAAGCGGCGGTATTAACTTCTCGCTTAATCGACCGTCCGATCCGTCCAATGTTCCCGGATGGTTTCCGTAATGAAGTACAATCTATTTTAATGGTTATGTCAAATGATTCAGACTGCCCAGCTGATGTAGCGGCAATGTTTGGTTCTTCATTATCATTGGCAATTTCTGATATTCCATTCGACGGACCGATTGCAGGTGTACATGTAGGATATATCAACGGAGAATTCGTTGTGAACCCGACTGTAGAACAATCGGCAAAATCGACTGTTCATTTAACAGTAGCAGGTAACAAAGACGCGATCAACATGGTAGAAGCAGGTGCTTTAGAAGTAACTGAAGAAATCATGCTTGAAGCGATTATGTTCGGTCATGAAGAAATTAAAAAGTTAATTGCTTTCCAGGAGCAAATTGTTGCTGAAGTTGGTAAAGAAAAACTAGAAGTAACATTATATGAATTAGATGCAGACTTAACAGCAGCGATCAAAGCTGAATGTGAAGCTGATATGAATACAGCGATCCAAACGGTGGACAAGCAATTACGCCAAGAAAATATTACAGCAGTAAAAACACGTGTTATCGAAGCTTATGAAGCACAGGAAGCTGACGATGAGACGATGAAGCAAGTGAATGCTATTTTAGATAAAATGGTAAAAGATGAAGTGCGTCGTTTAATTACAGAAGACAAAGTTCGTCCGGATGGTCGTAAGCAAGATGAAATCCGTGCACTTTCTTCTGAAGTAGATCTATTGCCGCGTGCACACGGTTCAGCATTATTCACACGTGGACAAACGCAGGCATTATCAATTTGTACGTTAGGTGCTTTAGGTGACGTTCAAATTATTGACGGCTTAGGTATTGAAGAGTCAAAACGCTGGATGCACCATTATAACTTCCCTCAATTCTCAGTTGGGGAAACAGGTCGTTACGGTAGCCCGGGCCGCCGTGAAATCGGTCACGGTGCATTAGGTGAGCGTGCGATTTTAGCGGTAATGCCATCAGAAGAAGAATTCCCGTATGCAATCCGTTGTGTATCGGAAGTATTGGAATCAAACGGTTCTACTTCTCAAGCATCAATTTGTGCATCGACAATGGCACTTATGGCTGCAGGTGTGCCAATTAAAGCACCGGTTGCAGGTATTGCAATGGGTCTTGTTAAAAAAGGCGAGCACTATACAGTATTATCAGATATCCAAGGTATGGAAGACCACCTTGGCGACATGGACTTTAAAGTGGCAGGTACAGCTAAAGGTGTAACAGCACTTCAAATGGACATTAAAATCGATGGTCTGTCTCGTGATATTTTAGAAGAAGCATTAACACAGGCGAAAATCGGCCGTATGCACATTTTAGAGCATATGATGTCAACGATTTCAGAGTCTCGCACTTCATTATCACAATACGCACCAAAAATTGTTTCAATCAAAATTAATCCTGACAAAATCCGCGATGTAATCGGACCGGGTGGTAAAGTAATCAATAAAATTATTGATGAAACAGGCGTTAAAATTGATACAGAACAAGATGGCACAATTTACATCGCTTCAGCTGATGAAGCAATGATTAACCGTGCTAAAGAAATGATCGAATCAATCGTACGAGAAGCTAAAGTAGGCGAGTACTACATGGCAACAGTAAAACGCATTGAAAAATTCGGTGCATTCTGTGAAATCTTCCCAGGTAAAGACGGCTTACTGCATATTTCGGAAATTCAGGAAGAACGTACGAAAGAAGTGGAAGACGTATTAAAACTAGGTGATGAATTACTTGTAAAATGTATCGAGATCGATAAACAAGGTCGCGTAAACTTATCACGTAAAGTAGTGATCAAAGAAGAAAAAGAGCGCGCAGAACAAGGGAAATAATTGAAACAAGCGTTTCAAACAAGATAAAAAGGGAGGTTGTACACTATTGTACAGCCTCTTTTTTAAATAATGTATGGAAGAACGGAATGCTAGGAGCGTCACACCGTGTGACAGCGCATTCGTGACCAACATCCTGTTGGCCTCCGAAATGGAATACAGCGGGTTTTTAATTAATACGTATATTTTAATAGCCGAAATGAAGGAGAAATTTATGGTACAAGTAATTACAGCAAAAAATGGTGTGCGCATTGTCACAGAGCAAATGCCGCATGTCCGATCATTATCAGTCGGAATTTGGGTGAATGCAGGGTCACGCTATGAGACGGAAGAAGAAAACGGTATTACCCATTTTATCGAGCATATGCTATTTAAAGGGACAAAAAACCGGACAGCCCGTCAAATTGCCGAGGAATTTGACCGGATCGGCGGAGAGATTAATGCGTTCACATCAAAAGAGCATACTTGCTATTATGCGAAAGTGCTGGATCATCATGGGGAGCTAGCTGTTGATATTTTAGCCGATATGTTTTTTTACTCGCTATTTACGAAAGAAGATATCGAACGAGAGCGACAAGTCGTGCTTGAGGAAATATATATGAGTGAAGATGACCCGGCAGATGATGTCCATGAAAAGCTATGGGCCGTTACATATCCTGGCGATGCTTTGGGCCGGCCAATTTTAGGGACTCCTGAAACACTTGCGACCTTTGATGCACAAATGATCCGCTCATATATTGCTAAACATTACACCCCGCAAAATGTGGTCATTTCAATCGCGGGCAATATTGAAGAAGGTTTACTGGAAAAAATAGAAGCATTATTCGGAAATTATGAAGCAAGTGCTGAATCAGTTGTTTCAAAACCTTCATATCCATTATTTACACCAGGTGAAATCGAAAAAGTGCGCGATACAGAGCAAGCACATATCGCTATTTCATTCCCTGCAATTGGCGTAAAAGACCCAAATATGTATAGCTTTATCGCCTTGAATAATATTATCGGCGGCAATATGAGTTCACGCCTGTTCCAGGAAGTGCGTGAGGAGCGTGGCTTGGCATATTCCGTATTCAGCTATCAGTCGAGCTATGAAGATGTCGGTGTCTTTACGATTTATGCTTCTGCTTCCAAACAAAATCTGGATGCGCTAAAGCAGCAAATCGACCAAACATTACTCGATATCGTAGCAGGCGGGGTAACGGAAACAGAGCTTGGAAATGCGAAGGAGCAGCTAAAGGGCGGTTTCGTATTGGGACTTGAAGGAACAGAGGATTATATGAACCGCAATGGGGTAAATGAGCTAATACATCAACATCACCGAACTGTTGATGAAGTGTTGGCGAAAATTGATGCAATTTCAATGGAAACGATTGACGAACTTATTACACAAATTTTATTGACCGAGCCGGCAATAGCGATTATCGGACCGGAAAACGAATAATGCAAAGGACAGCGCCGGCTAAATATAGCATGCGCTGTCCTTTTAAAATTCCGCTGCCTTGAATCCTATAACGGCCGCCTTATAATATTTATAATAGACATATAATCCAACAAGTGGCGTTACAGCAGCACCGGCAAGTTTCATATCCATTATATTAAACAATAGCTGAATAGCAAAATGAACAATCGTAAACACGAAAATATAAGTGATGATCGGCCATATGGAAAAGCTTTTCTTCGCCTGAGAAGGGTTGCTTAAATAGCTTTTGAGCATCGAGCCGATTGAAGCAATACCGGCCGCAAAAACCATTGCAATAAACGAAAATTCATAATGCCCGATCTGTCCGTTTTTATACAGTACCGCTTGATAAATGGCAAGTGGCACACTAATGCACGAAGCAAGCAGTAAACAAAAAATAAATAAGCTCTTCACAAAATTTTTTGGCGCAATCGGTATTATACGCAAACGCTTTATAAAATGGTTTTCCAGCAAAAAACTAATATTTAATGCCGGGGTCATACATAAAAGATAGATCGATAAAAAGCCTATATTAATCTGATTGCTTATGAACCATTGAGCGGCCATTAAACCTAAAATCAGGGTAAATGATAGTAGCAATAGCTTTCGAGATAAATAAAAATGCATTTTAAGCAGCGAAATCATGTGATATCCCTCCGATCCTCGCGGAAATAAGTAAAACTGGCTGCACTAATGAAAAGTACAATCGCTCCAAGCAAAAACAGTAGGCCATGCAGTATGGCGAAATTGTTGAATAGCGGCGATAACTGGAAAAAGGCAAGCGGGACGATAAATATTAACAGATTGATCAACGCACCGAATTTAAAGCGCCGAACTCCCAGGAAAATTGCAATGATGAAAAAGGAAATCCCAAAGCTTATAAATAATTGCTTTATAGAAGGAAAAACGGGCTGCTTCACAAGCAATGTTTCAATAATTGTTGTAGCCGTAAGTGTATAAAGGATGTAGTACGCAATATAGCGTCCTAAAAAAAATAAATCGGCAAAGAAAAACATTTTTCTTGAAATCGGAAATAGACTCGTCATGCGCAATTGCTTTTCCCGCATATCTAAATAAATGGCACAAAGCACCGTTACACTAATTGATAGCACATAATAAGCTGCTAATTCCACATCCTTAAATACTAAAATGAGCCCAAAAAAAGATGCGCAGACTGGTGTCAGCAAAATCCATGATGCCAATTGCTGCTCGTAATGACGGAATAGTGCTTGCTTCATCCTTTTCTCCCCTTTACAAAAAATAGCATCATCTCTTCAAGCGTCGGTTTCTGTAATTCAATAATTGGATTCACTAACTCGCGCAATACTAAATATTCAATGCCAAACATATAATCACGTTTACTGATGATTGCATGGTTTGGAATGATTTTTGCCTCTTCGTGCGAGCCTTTCCAAATCCCATAACCATAAAGCAAATCATCTTTGTTTTCACTAAACAGAATTTCACCTTCATGAATAAATGTTATCGTATCGGCGATTTTCTCTAAATCTGTAGTTATATGGGAGGAAAATAATATTGCATGGTCTTCGTGTTCCATAAAGCTTTGCAGCATATTCAATACATCATCCCGCGCAATCGGATCAAGTCCGCTTGTCGGTTCATCGAGCAATAAAAGCTTCGGTCGGTGCGCTAAAGCCAATGACAGAGCAAGCTTCATTTTCGCTCCTTTGGACATTGTTTTAATTTTATCGTACTTCGGCACATTCAGTTTTTCCAATAAATCATGGAAATAAAGACGGTCCCAAGTGGGGTATACATTGCCGTAAAGTACATCAAGTTCCCTTGGCGTGAAACTGTCGGGCACATGCAATTCATCAAATACGACTCCAATTCGGGCCTTTGATTCCACTTCATGCATAACATGATCTTTCCCAAAAAGAAGAATTTCTCCATCGATCTTTTTCAATAAATTTAGAAGCAGTTTCATCGTAGTAGTTTTCCCTGCGCCATTTTGACCGATAAAGCCAGCAATTGTACCACATTCCACTGTAAACGAGATGTTGTTTAACCGGAAATTTTTAAATTGCTTCGAAACATTTTTTACTTCAATTGCGTTCATTTTCATTCCTCCAATAGTAAATCGAGTAATTCAAGCAAATCCCGTTTTTGTACATTAGCAGTTTTTGCAATTGAAACAGCTTTAGTTAAATGTACTTCAATTTGGCGAATGAGTTCCTCCCTCAAGAAATCCTGGTTGCGCTCTGATACATAGCTACCTTTACCGGCAACCGTCTCGATAAAACCATCGCGCTCCAAATCCGCATATGCGCGTTTTGTTGTCATTACACTGATTTTTAACTCTTTGGCCAATGCCCTTATCGATGGAAGGGGATCTCCTGTAACGAGGACACCGGTCAAAATCGCCTGTTTTAATTGATCGGTAATCTGCTCGTAAATGGGCTTTTCACTATTGTTGCTCAATTTTATAATCATTAGTTTTAATCACCTCGGTGCAATCTGTATATATACAGTATATACAGATTAATGATGATATGTCCATTTTAAAATTTGAAAATTCGAATTTCACTTATAGGAATGTTGGTGCATATAGTAATGGTAGGCTCTTACAAGAGGAGGGATACAATGCTTTTATCAGAGCTCGCTGAGAAAGAATTGATCGAAATGGAAAATGGTGTCCGTTATGGATTTTTAGCAGAGACCGAATGTATTTTCGATGCGAAAACAGGGAAAATTGTCGGATTTGAAATGCCTCCACAAATGGTGAAAATGCCGTTCCAGAAGAAGAAGGCAGGTATGGTGAAATATATTCCCTGGAAAGAAATCATTTTGATCGGGGAAGACCGGATATTATTTCAAAAGACGACTTCCACATTAAAGCATGCAGACGATGAATGAACGTTGGCTCGTTATCGGAACAGATGAACGGATGAGGTTTTTAGCAAAGCAATTATCAACAAATGACCGCACCGTCTACTATAAAAACACGGCTGTGTGGGATGAAGCTTTAAACAAAGTGGCATTGGAACTGCATCCGACAGAAATCGTATTGCCCATTCAGCCATTATCAATTCAAGTGGAGGAGCTTTTAGGAATAAGGCAAGCACAGTTTTTTGCAGGGAAATATACGGAACAATGGAAGCAGTTTACCCAAAATAAACGAGTTCATTTTTATTTGGAGGATGAGACGTTCATTTGGAAAAATGCTGCGTTAACAGCGGAAAGTTTTTTAGCCCATTTATACAAGGAGAAGGTAAATGTTCAGCATAAAACGATTGTAATTACAGGGTTTGGGCGAGTGGCAAAAATGCTTGCATTATTTTTAACAAGATTGAATGCGAAAGTCATCATCGCGGTACGTTCTGATACCCAAAAAGCAGAGGCGATTGCTTTCGGATATAAAGGAATAGAATTAAACGAAAAAAATCATATGCATGCCGATTTTCTTATCAATACGATTCCGACAAATTGGTTAACAAAAAACTATGATGCGTGGACTGCTCGTCCTATATATGATGTCGCTTCAAGTCCAGGCTGCCTGCATGACATGAAATTATCTCAATATGAGCTGCTTCCTGCATTACCCGGGAAATACTTTCCGCAAGCAGCGGCAAACTTATTATATGAAACGATACTTGAATTGCGAAAGGAGGAAACAAATGCTTGAAGGAAAACGCATTGGTTTAGGAATTACTGCATCCCATTGCACGTATGAAGATGTCGTGCCGAAAATATCCCAATTCCGTGAGGCCGGTGCAACAGTTGTTCCGATTATAACACCTTCTGTACTACATGCAGCAACTCGATTCGGAACAGGTGAAGAGTGGATTGCGAAAATTGAAGAACAAGCCGGGGAAAAGGTTGTCAGTTCAATAGTCGAGGCAGAGCCATTTGGACCTAAAAATCCTTTAGATTGTATGGTTATTGCACCGATGACAGGAAATTCAATAAGCAAATTCGCCAATGCTGCAACAGATAGTGCGGTATTAATGGCCGCAAAAGCGACACTTCGAAATGGCTCCCCCGTAGTGCTTGGAATATCGACGAATGATGCATTAGGGTTAAATGGGATGAATTTAATGAAATTGATGAATGCTAAAAACATTTTTTTCATCCCATTCGGCCAAGATGACCCAATTAAAAAACCGACATCGCTTATAGCAGATTTCACAAAAATGCTCGAAACTGTATCGTTTGCGCTCGCTCATAAAAAACAGATACAACCTATATTTATACAATTTTTTAAATAATCAAATAATCCAACACAATTCAAATAAATTATGATACAATATCCAACATTATATACATACCGATATTTTTAGGAGAGATGAGACATGACGAAGAAATTGAATGTTGCTGTAGTTGGAGCAACAGGGGCAGTAGGTTCCAAAATGATGGAAAAATTAGTTGAGCGTCAATTCCCGATTGCATCAATTAAATTTTTGGCTTCTGCTCGTTCAGCTGGAAACCCAATTGAATTCAACGGTGAAAAATATACGATAGAAGAAGCAACGCCCGAAAGCTTTGAAGGTGTGGATATTGCATTATTTTCAGCAGGAGGCTCGGTTTCCGAAGCTTTAGCACCTGAAGCAGCGAAGCGTGGTGCCATTGTTATCGACAACACAAGTCACTTCCGCATGGATCCGGAAGTGCCGCTTGTTGTGCCGGAAGTGAACCGCCATGCACTAAAATCGATTCCAAAAGGGATTATTGCAAACCCAAACTGTTCGACAATTCAAATGGTGGCGGCATTGCAGCCGATCCGCGAAAAATTCGGCTTAACAAAAATTGTCGTGTCCACATACCAAGCAGTATCTGGTTCAGGAGTGGCAGCGATTGAGGAATTACGAGGGCAAAGCGCACAGTGGGAAGCTGGTAAAAATGTCGATGCACATGTACTTCCAGTTAAATCAGACGTAAAGCATTACCCGATAGCACGTAATGTCATTCCGCAAATTGATAAATTTACGGACAATGGCTTTACATATGAAGAAATGAAAATGATCAACGAAACAAAAAAAATTATGGAAGCGCCCGAATTAAAAGTAGCCGCTACTTGTGTCCGTGTCCCAGTCGTATCAGGGCATTCCGAATCGGTTTATATCGAACTCGAGCAGGAAGCGACAGTACAACAAATTTTCGCTGTATTAAAAGAGGCGCCGGGCATTGTTCTACAGGATGATATACACGAGCAAATTTATCCGATGCCAATTTTCGCGGAAAATGAAGAGCCGATATTTGTTGGGCGTATTCGCCAGGATTTGGACAATAAAAAAGGATTCCACTTATGGATTGTGTCAGATAACTTATTAAAAGGCGCGGCACTTAATTCTATTCAAATTGCAGAAGCTATGCTAGAGGATCACTTACTATAAGGGGAGAGATTAGTTATGGATTTCGGACGAATTGGCACAGCGATGATTACACCGTTCAAAAAAGACGGTACGATTAATTATCCTGAGCTGGAGCGCATTATTAATCATTTAATTGACAACGGGACAGATGCGATTATCGCTTGTGGAACAACTTCGGAAAACCCGACGATGTCAACGGAAGAAAAAATCGAGGTCGTGCGTTTCACAGTGGAGAAAGCGGCAGGACGCGTGCCGGTTATTGCAGGAACAGGAGACAACGAAACGGCCTATTCTATTATGATGACACATAAAGCGGAAGAAAACGGCGCGGATGGAATAATGCTCGTAACACCGTATTACAATAAGCCGAACCAACGCGGAATGTACGCGCACTTTGAAACAATCGCAAAGGAAACGACATTGCCTGTTATGCTGTATAATGTGCCTGGTCGAACAGGTGCCAATATTTTAGCGGAAACGACAATTGCCATTAGTAAGGACGTACCGAATATTACATGTATTAAAGAAGCTAGCGGTAACTTAGATCAGATGGGCGACATTATTGAAAATGTCGATTCGGATTTTTTAGTGTATTCTGGCGACGATGGCTTAACATTGCCGTTGCTTGCAATTGGCGGACGCGGCATTATATCTGTCGCTTCGCATGTAGTCGGTAAAGATATGCAGCAAATGATTCGCGCGTTTGAAGAAGGGCGCCATCAGGAAGCAGCCCAAATCCACCGTGCTTTACTGCCGCTTGTCCGTGCATTATTTGCGCAGCCAAACCCATCGCCAATTAAATATGCGATGACGAAATTAGGCTTTGATACGCTCGATGTACGCATGCCGATGATGGAAATGCTGCCAGAGGAAAAGGCGGCGTTTGATGACATTTGGAATACGTATCAGGAAAAAGCGGAGAAGTTCCGCGTTTTACAAGTTAAATAGCATATACACAGTCACTCCTTCCGATGGGAAGTGGGTGGCTGTTTTTTTATTGAGCTGCTGTTAAAGTGAAGAATGTATTGTGCGAACTGTGGATTAAAAGCGGACTTGAGGATTATTTACAATGTATTGAGGATGAACTGAGTATTAAATTTTTAACGCAGTGCACTTTCTATTAGAACGCTTGAGAATTAAATTCCACCGTGATTCCATATAAAAGAAAATCGCTTTTTTATTTGTACTAACGCCATTCTCCCCGTATAATGAAATTTAAGTGGTTGCTGTTCGGAACATTTTAGGAGGAAATAAAGTGACAAAAACAAAAAATGAATTAATCCGTGTCATTCCATTAGGTGGAGTTGGCGAAATCGGAAAATCAATGTATGTAATTGAAATCGATGAAGAGCTTTTCGTAGTAGACAGTGGGCTCATGTTCCCAGAGGACGAAATGCTCGGAATTGATATCGTGATTCCCGATATTACGTATTTAGAGGAAAATAAAGAACGTGTAAAAGGAATTTTCTTAACACATGGGCATGAGGATGCAATTGGGTCGATTGCATATGTATTAAAGAAAGTGAAGGCACCTGTATACGGCTCGAAATTAACGATTGCTTTAGCGAAGGAGCATTTAAAAGAGCTGCCGGCGCCTTACCAAGTGAAATTCTTTGAAGTGACGAGCAATAGCCGGATGAATTTTAATTCTACGTATGTGACATTCTTCCATACAACACATAGTATCCCCGATTCTTTAGGGATTGTGTTCCATACTTCGGAAGGGGCAATCGTCCATACTGGCGAATTTAAATTTGACCAATCCGCAACAGGCAAGTTTAAGCCGGATTTGGCGAAAATGGCGATACTCGGAGAAGAAGGCGTATTCATGCTTTTATCAGAGTCGATTGAAGCAGAACGTCCAGGCTATACAACAAGTGAAGCGGTTGTTGCAGAAGAATTGCAAAAAACTTTCCATTCGGCGCCAGGCCGGATTATTGTAGCACTATATGCTTCGAACTTTATTCGTATTCAACAAGTGTTTAGACAAGCTGCCTCGTCCTATCGTAAAGTTGCGGTAGTTGGAAAGTCTTTGGAGAAAATCGTTGATATCGGTGTAAACTTAGGCTATTTGGAAGTAGATGAAGAAACACTCGTACCTGTAAACGAAATTCATAAATATGAAGACGATGAAATTATTATTATGGCAACGGGCAATAAAGGCGAACCACTCGATGTGCTTGATAAAATTGTACGCAAACACCACCGTGATGTAAAAATTAAAAATACAGATACCGTTTTAATTACATTTACACCTTCCCCTAGTATGGAAGTACAAATGTACAATACGATGAACCAACTTGCGAAAGCTGGGGCAAATGTGATGACATCGAATAAAAAAGTGCATGTTTCAGGGCATGGGAGCGCGGAAGATTTAAAATTAATGCTGAACTTCATGAAGCCTAAATATTTTGTGCCAATCCAAGGGGAATACCGCATGTTAATTGCGCACTCTAAACTCGCACAGGAAGTCGGCCTGAAAAAATCGCAAATTTTCATCGCGGATAAAGGCGATATTATCGAATACAAAAACGGCAAAATGCGCATGACAGGACGTGTACAGGCAGGAAATGTGTTAATCGACGGAATCGGAGTAGGCGATGTGGGCAACATCGTATTGCGCGATCGTAAACTGCTTTCACAAGACGGAATTTTCATCGTCGTTGTTACGCTAAACCGTGCACAAAAGAAAATTGCATCAGGTCCGGAAATCTTATCGCGCGGTTTCGTATATGTGCGCGAGTCCGAGCAGTTAATGGAAGAAGCTTCTGATATTGCGCGCGAGGTTATTGAAAAATACGTTGGCAAAGAAACTTTTGAATGGACGAATATTAAACAGGAAATACGGGATACACTAAATCAATACTTGTTCCAAAAAACAAAACGTCGTCCGATGATTATACCGATCATTATGGAATACTAATAATTCAATTGCACCAAGTTGTAATTGAATAGACAAAACGGGTTTTCTTACTATAAGCGTGAGAAAGCCCTTTTTCTAACTTGTTTTAAGGCGTTTTTATGGGCGAAAGCATTCCAGCTACGCGGGTCAGGATGTGCAGAGTGAGCTTGGATAAATAGAAGTAAAAGTTCCGCTTATTTGAAAAAATAATATGAAAACAGCCGAAATAGACGGAGAAATTCCGACTATCGACCAAAAAAGAACGTAAATATATGATTTCTCATTGCATAAGCGGAAAAGCTACCCTTATTTACCTTCAAAACAAGGAAGATTGCGCAAATAACCGGAAAAATTCCGCTTATTACACTTTCACGCAGATTAAGTTCATAGAATACAAGCTTGTGCCGCTGCAGAGGAAAACTACAGCGTCCAGAGTAATGATTAATTTTGAATCAGGAAGCCGGGTGAGCTACTTTGGCGTCTTAGTGTTAGTAAGAAGGAACAATTTTTAAGTAGGTGAATAACGAGTGAATCGAAAGAAAAATAGTAAGGCGAAATCAAAGGCGAAACCAACTTTAAAGGCGAAAAATAAACAGGAGCTCCATCCATTAGCATATGAAATAATCGGATTGCTTTTAATTGCTCTTGCGATTATCGAGTTTCTGGAATTCGGTATTGTAGGGAGATGGCTCCATTCACTGGCGATGTTTTTCTTTGGTAATTTGCATTTCATCGTTCCATTGCTATGTTTTTTAATCGCTGGCATGTTAATGGTGAAACGTCGGGGGGTGGCTTTTAAAAGCCGCATCGTATACGGTGTCCTTTTTGTAGGGGCAAGTTT
Organism: Solibacillus silvestris; assembly: GCF_051967575.1. NCBI lineage: Bacteria > Bacillati > Bacillota > Bacilli > Caryophanales > Caryophanaceae > Solibacillus > Solibacillus silvestris. The sequence goes on along the minus strand of NZ_JBQCJW010000038.1, from coordinate 21,209 downwards.
AACGATTTTCAGCCACAGTATGTTGTTTGAACAATTGCATGCGACAAATACTCTATTGTCAAATTCCGTATTAAAGGAAACATGGAGAATTTTAATAAGCGCGGATGGCATCGTCAATCGCAGCAATTCTCTCGGCGGCGGTATGATTGGCGGACTATTGTTCAGCATGCTTCATGTATTGTTTGATGCAAATGGCGCGAAAATTGCAGCATTCGTATTAATGGCAATCGGTTTAATTTTAATTACCGGTAAAGCGCTCGTTCCGTTTTTAGTGGAAAAAGCACCGAGTATGAAAGGACAGCTGAAAAGAGCAAAACGCAGTAAAAGCAGCAGAGCCAACCCTGAAAACGGAAAAAGGCTTAGACGGTCGAATGCCGAGCCTCCCATGGACGAAGAGGAGGCCGCAGATGTGGAAGAACTCATCATTACGGCAGCGGCAACACGGCAAGAACCGATTATTTCGAATTTTGTTGAGCAAGTGAAGCAAGAGCAGCAAAAAGATGCCGAAATCGATGAAGAACCGTTAACCGGCCCGATTATGGAGATAACATCCACCCCAGACCAAACGTATATTTTACCATCGATTCACATGTTAAATGCCCCACCGGAACATGATCAAAGCGGCGAATATTCGGTTATTCAAACAAATGCAAAAAAGTTGGAGCAAACCTTTTTAAGCTTTGGCGTGAAAGCGAAAGTGACACAAGTCCATCTAGGTCCCGCTGTAACGAAATATGAAGTCATGCCAGATGTAGGCGTAAAGGTTAGCAAAATAGTAGGTCTTCAAGATGATTTGGCGTTGGCTCTTGCCGCTAAAGATATCAGAATTGAGGCACCAATACCTGGAAAGTCTGCAGTTGGGATAGAAGTCCCGAACAGTGAGATTGCGATGGTAACTTTACGTGAAGTGATTGAAGCGAATGAGCAGGTGAAAGTTGGAGCGAAACTGCTCGTAAGTTTAGGTCGTGATGTAACAGGCCAAGCGATTTCGGCGGAATTAAATAAAATGCCGCATTTATTGGTCGCTGGTTCAACAGGAAGCGGTAAAAGTGTTTGTATTAATGGCATTATTGTCTCGCTGTTGATGCGCGCAAAGCCAAGCGAAGTGAAGATGATGATGATTGATCCGAAAATGGTGGAGCTAAGTGTGTATAATGGAATTCCGCATTTATTGGCTCCCGTTGTGACAGATGCACGAAAAGCTGCTCAGGCATTGCAAAAAGTAGTTTCGGAAATGGAACGACGCTATGATTTATTTTCGCATTCTGGCACAAGAAATATTGAAGGATATAATGATTACATTGATATGCATAATGAAGATGCCTCTGAAGCACAATCAAGACTTCCGTATATTGTCGTTATTGTTGATGAGCTTGCAGACTTAATGATGGTCGCATCCAGTGAAGTAGAAGACGCCATTACCCGATTGGCGCAAATGGCACGGGCAGCAGGCATTCATTTAATTATTGCGACACAAAGACCTTCAGTGGATGTTATTACGGGCATAATAAAAGCCAATATTCCATCACGTATCGCTTTTGCCGTTTCATCTGCAGTGGATTCCCGCACAATTTTAGATATGGGAGGCGCTGAACGATTGCTAGGTCGAGGGGATATGCTTTACTTGCCGGCAGGGGCATCAAAACCAGTGCGTGTGCAAGGGGCGTTTGTAAGTGATCAGGAAGTGGAAAAAGTAATTGGAAATGTTATAGAGCAACAAAAAGCGCAGTATGAGGAGGCGATGATTCCGACAGATGAACCAGTAATAAATGAAATGGCTGAAACAGATGAGCTGTATGACGAGGCCGTCCAGCTCGTTTTGGAAATGCAGACCGCTTCTGTCTCGTTATTGCAGCGCCGTTTTAGAATTGGATATTCACGTGCTGCCCGGATTGTCGACCAAATGGAGCAGCGGGGCATCGTAGGTCCGCCGGAAGGAAGCAAACCGCGCCAAGTGTTAGGAAATAGATTTTAACTAACAAGGTGCCGGTATTGTTGTATTTTTCAGAATATATCCTTTTCTATGAGTTTTTAAATAAATTCGCTAAATTTTCACATTAACATAACACATTGAAAGAAATATGTTTTCTTTTTTCTTTGAAAGTGTTATATTATTCACGAATTAGTAGGAATGTTGTACATCAGATGTCTGATCTCTATATTATGGTGGTGATACTAAGTGACAATTAAAGCTGATCATCGTCATTTATACTTGCAGGTGATTGATCGTCTAAAGTCAGATATTGATAAAGGGATTTATCGTGAAAACGAAAAATTGCCTTCTGAATTTGAGCTTTCAAAAACATTAGGTGTAAGTCGTGCAACGCTTCGTGAAGCACTTCGACTTTTGGAAGAAGAAAACATTATTGTCCGTCGTCATGGTGTTGGTACATTTGTGAATCCGAAGCCGGTGTTTACGTCAGGCATTGAACAATTATCGAGTGTATCATCTATGATTGAAAACGCTGGTATGCATCCAGGCTCTATTTTTATTAGCGCCAAGGAAGAAAAGGCAACAGAAGATGATGTGGAACGTTTCCAAACTGACATTGATGACAATGTTATCACGATTGAACGTGTAAGAACGGCGGATAATGAGCCGGTCGTTTACTGCATAGACAAAGTACCGGCGAATTTATTGCCAAAAGAATTTATAAGTAATCAAAACGTTTCAATTTTTTCGGCATTAGAGCAAACAGGAGCTATCCGCGTCGCGTATGCAGTGACGTATATCGATCCAGTAGGCTTCCATGATGAAGTATCACCGATATTAAAATGTGGGCCGGAAACAGCTTTGCTTGTATTAAAACAACTGCACTATGACGAAAGTGATCGTGTAGTTCTTTATTCGAAAAATTATTTCAGGGCTGACAAATTCAGCTTCCATGTAGTACGAAAACGGGTGTAGAACAATAATTTCTATTATTTAATTCCTGCTAATATCAATTACCTTTGAGGGGGACTCATTAATGAAAAAGCGTAAATTTGGTTTATTAATTTCTTCTGTAGTAGCAACTGGTGCAATTTTGGCGGCATGCGGATCTGACGATGAGGAAACTGGTTCAAAAGACACTTCAAACAATGATTCAGGTTCTGAAACAAAAACAGACGCTGGTTCAGGCGACAATTTCACAATCGCTATGGTTACAGACGTTGGTGGAATCGACGACAAATCATTCAACCAGTCAGCTTGGGAAGGCGTTCAAAAGTTCGGTGTAGACAACGGTCTGTCTAAAGGCGACGGTTTCGATTACCTACAATCAAAATCAGATGCTGACTACAACACAAACTTAAACAACTTATTACGTCGCGATTTCGATTTAGTATTCGGTGTTGGTTACATGATGGCTGACGCAATTGGAGAAATCGCAAATGATAACCCAGATGCAAAGTTAGCATTAATCGACTCAAATGATGTTGACGCGCCAAACGTTGCAAATATCCTTTTCAAAGAGCAAGAGGGCGCTTTCTTAGCGGGTGTTGTTGCAGCTGAAATGTCGGAGTCAGGCAAAATCGGTTTCGTAGGCGGTGTTGATATTCCGGTTATCAACCGCTTCCACGCTGGTTTCGTTGAAGGCGCAAAATCCGTAAACCCGGACATCGAAATCCAAGTGAACTATACAGGGAAATTTGATGATGCTTCTGCAGGTAAAATCGCTGCGAACTCAATGTACTCTTCTGGTGTAGATATTATTTTCCACGCAGCAGGCGGTACAGGTAACGGTGTATTCTCTGAAGCAAAAGAGCGCAAAGCGAAAGATTCTAATGCAAATATTTGGGTAATCGGTGTAGATGCCGACCAATACGCGGAAGGTCAAGTGGATGATTCAACAAACATTACATTAACATCTATGTTAAAAGGTGTTAACAATGCAGTAGTGGACATTGCTACAAAAGCTAAAGACGGCGATTTCCCAGGCGGTACTACGACTGTTTACGGTTTAGCTGAAGACGGTGTTGGTTTAGCTGACTCTCGTGGCGCTATCCCGCAAGAGGTATTGGATAAAGTAGAAGAATATAAAGAAAAAATTGCTTCTGGCGAAATTAAAGTTTCAGAAGAAAAACCTAAAGGCAAATAATATTTTCTAATGGAGTAATCATCATAGGGGGATTTATTCCCTTATGATGATTTTCCGATTTATAAGCTTGAACGGAATTTTCAGTAAATTTAGTATTGCTAGAAATGTAAGCGTTCTATTTTCTTGATATAGTATTTAAAAGGTTTTTTTTGGAGAATGTCGAATTATTTGATAGGAATTAAAATTAATAGATGAAAGATTTTACCGACAATCTTTCATGTGTTAATTTTATAAAAACTTTTTGTAAGATAAATAGCCTAAGGGAGTGAGTCTAGTGGAATACGTGATTGAAATGCTAGGAATTCGTAAAGAGTTTGGCGGTTTCGTAGCAAACAATAATATCACCCTCCAACTTAAAAAAGGCGAAATTCATGCACTGCTCGGAGAAAATGGTGCAGGTAAGTCGACTTTAATGAATGTGCTTTTCGGTCTATATCAACCAGAAGCCGGTGAAATAAAAGTGCGTGGGGAATCGGTAAAAATTACAGATCCAAATAAAGCAAATGACCTAGGAATAGGAATGGTTCACCAACACTTTATGCTCGTGGAAAACTTTACGGTTACAGAGAACATTATTTTAGGTAGTGAGCCTACTAAGCTTGGGGCCATTAATATTAAAGATGCGGCAAAAGATATTGCGGCCTTATCGAAAAAATACAATTTGGATGTAGATCCATATGCAAAAATTGAAGACATTTCTGTAGGGATGCAGCAGCGTGTGGAAATTTTGAAAACATTGTACCGGGGTGCAGAAATTCTCATTTTTGACGAGCCGACAGCTTCTTTAACTCCACAGGAAATTACAGAGTTAATTGCGATTTTGAAGCTTCTTATCAAAGAAGGCAAATCGATCATTATTATTACACATAAATTAAAAGAAATTATGGAAGTTTCTGACCGTGTAACGATTATCCGCAAAGGGGAAGGGATCGGAACGGTAGTAACAGCCGAAACAAACCCTGACCAATTGGCTGAATTAATGGTAGGACGTCAAGTAGAGTTCAAAACGGAAAAAGGAGAACCGAACCCAACAGAAGAAATATTTAAAATCGAAAATTTAGTCGTTGCGGATTACCGTAATATTGAAAAAGTAAAAGGCTTGAATTTATCGAAGCGATTACAGGGTTGCGCAAAATCAAAAGCGGTAAAGTAACGCTGAATGGCAAGGATATAACAGGCTTAAAGCCACGGGAGATTACGGAGACAGGCGTAGGGCATATTCCACAGGATCGCCATAAACACGGGCTTGTATTGGATTTCCCTATTGGCCATAATATTGTACTTCAAACATATTATAAATCGCCGATATCAAAAGGTTTCGTAATGGACTACAGTAAAATTAATGAAAAGGCACGGCAAGTAATTGAAGAGTTTGACGTTCGTACAGGCCAAGGCGAAATGACGCCTGCACGTGCACTTTCTGGCGGTAACCAGCAAAAAGCGATTATCGGGCGTGAAGTGGACCGCGATCCGGATCTTTTAATCGCCGCACTTCCTACACGCGGGTTGGACGTTGGGGCCATTGAGTTTATTCACTCTCGCTTAATCGAACAGCGTGATAAAGGGAAAGCTGTATTGTTAATTTCATTCGAATTAGACGAAGTAATGAATGTATCCGACCGTATTGCGGTTATTTATGATGGAACAATCGTCGATACAGTTTATCCGAAAGAAACTTCCGAACAGGAACTTGGCTTGCTTATGGCCGGCGAAAAACGTAAGGCAAAAGCTATCAAGGAGGGGAACGAATAATGTCAAATCGCGTTGTGAATATACTCGTTCCGCTCATTTCGGTAATTTTAGGATTGCTCGTCGGCGGAATCATCATGGTTGTCAGCGGCTATGATGCCATTGAGGGCTATATTGCTTTATGGAATGGTATTTTTGGAGATTCCTATTCTATCGGTAATACAATTCGCCAAATTACACCATATATTTTAGCCGGTCTTGCTGTAGCATTTGCCTTCCGTACAGGTTTATTTAACATCGGGGTAGAAGGGCAGCTATTGATGGGATGGCTTGCGGCTGCATATGTTGGATATGCAATCGAAGGCTTACCGCGCATTATCCACTTGCCGTTAGCATTGCTTGCAGCCGCTGCGGCAGGTGCTTTCTGGGCATTCATCGTCGGCTTCTTGAAGGCCAAACTTCAAGTGCATGAAGTAATTGCTTCGATTATGCTAAACTACACAGCATTATATTTAACGAATGCTGCAATCAAATCATTGTCGGATGGCAGTTTTAAAACACCGACTGTATTGGCATCAGCTACATTGCGTAATCAGTGGCTGCGTGAAATTACAGATAACTCAAGCCTTCACTTAGGGATTTTTGTCGCTATTTTCATGGTGGTTGTCATGTGGTTTATTTTAGAAAAAACGACGCGCGGCTACGAGTTAAAGGCAGTTGGATTCAATAAAAATGCGGCCGAATATGCAGGCATGAACGTAAACCGCAACATCATTTTAGCAATGACAATTTCCGGTGTATTCGCCGGTTTAGGCGGTGCGATGGAAGCATTGGGGACATACCAAAACGCATCCATCAAAGCAGCTGCATCAGGAATCGGATTTGACGGGATTGCTGTAGCATTACTTGGTGCGAACAATCCGATCGGTGTATTCTTCGGTGCATCTTTATTTGGTTCGCTGAAATACGGGGCATTAAATATGCCTAACGCAGCGGGTATTCCAGAAGAGATCGTATCAATCATTATCGCCGTTATTATTTTATTCGTAGCATCAGGCTATATTTTACGCGTTGGATTAGAGAAATTCGGAAAGAAAAAGGAGGGCAAGTAACATGAGCTTTTTAGAAGTGTTATACTTTATCGTCCCTTCTGCTTTTTTATACGCAACACCACTTATTTTAACGGGTATTGGCGCGCTATTTTCGGAGCGTGCCGGCGTAATTGGTCTTGGTGTTGAAGGGTTAATGATCGTCGGTGCATTTACAGGCATTTATATAAACTTGGAATACTATGATGATTTCGGGAAAAATGTTATTTGGTTGGCGTTATTGGCAGCATTACTGGCAGGGGCAATCTTCTCGCTGATCATTGCCGTAGCAGCAGTAACATTCCGTGCGGACCAAACTGTAACGGGTGTTGCACTGAACATGCTTGCTGCAGCAATTACAGTATTCTTAGTTAAATTGATTTATGGCAAAGGGCAAACGGATATGGTGTCAGCCCCATTGCAGCGTTTTGAAATTCCGTTTTTATCCGATGTCCCGTTTTTAGGTCCATTATTGTTCCAAAACGTCTATTCGACAACGATCATCGCCTTAATCGTAGCGGTTGGCGCATGGTTTGTCCTGTATAAAATGCCGTTCGGTTTACGTATTCGTGCAGTAGGGGAACATCCAATGGCAGCAGATACGATGGGGATTAACGTAACAAAAATGCGCTATATCGGTGTTATGATTTCAGGTGCATTGGCAGGTGTTGGTGGTGCATCATTAGCGATGACATCATCAGGCGATTTCTCGGCTTCTACAGTGGCAGGTCAAGGGTTCATCGCCATTGCTGCGATGATCTTCGGTAAATGGCATCCGCTAGGTACATTAGGTGCCGCACTATTCTTTGGTTTGGCGCAAACATTAAGTATCGGTGGCGGTAATATTCCATACATTCAGGAAATACCACCAGTAATTTTACAAGTTTTACCGTATGTATTGACGATTCTAGCGTTGGCAGGCTTTATCGGTAAAGCAGTAGCACCAAAGGCTTCAGGTGTTCCATATATTAAAGGAAAACGCTAATATTAAACTGTCTGTACAAAGTAAATTTGTGCAGGCGGTTTTTTTTGAGATTCTTTAGCTGTAAGAAGTGGCGGCTATAGGTCACACAATGGCGAATAGTTGCTTGAAAGTGTCGATTAAGTGAAAGCGGGGAATTTATTAGCTGATTCTCGCGGGGAAGTGGTACGTGCGGCATTTATTAGCCGATTTGCGGGGAAAAGTATAACAGATCGTCCGAAAAGTAGAACGCGGGGAATTTATTAGCGGATTTGAGTGGAAAAGTAGAACTTCCTGAAGAGGAAGTAGAAAGTTTTGCGGCTAAAGTGGAAACTATTCATGGAAAAGTAGAACAGATTGTCTGGAAAGTAGAAGAGCGGATTTTATTAGCTGATTTGAGTGGAAAAGTAGAACTTCTTGAAGGGGAAGTAGAAAGTTTTGCGGCTAAAGTGGAAACTATTCATGGAAAAGTAGAACAGATTGTCTGGAAAGTAGAAGAGC
>NZ_JBQCJW010000038.1:0-12791 GCF_051967575.1 Solibacillus silvestris | reverse complement strand
GGATTTTATTAGCTGATTTGAGTGGAAAAGTAGAACTTCCTGAAGAGAAAGTAGAAAGTTTTGCGGCTAAAGTGGAAACTATTCATGGAAAAGTAGAACAGATCGTCTGAAAAGTGGAAAGAGCGGATTCTATTAACCAAATCGCGTGAGGAAGAAGGACTTATTGAAATAAAAGATAATAAAATTCAACCAACCTTGACTCAAATTAAATAAGAAGACCAAACTCTATACCAAAACTTAGTTGTACGGAGTGGAGGGGACCGACTCCCAGGGGATCAAGCGTGCGCGGAAAATCCACTTGATGTATGCCGCCGTAGAGGCATACATCAAGTTAGTTGAAGCCACGCCCCCAGAAATAAAGGAACGAATGCTAAGTGTGTCACATCGTGTGACAACGCATTCGTGACCAACATCGTGTTGGCCTCCCGGAACGCAGCGCAACGAACTGTATTAAGAAACGCAGAAACCGTATTGAAAATTAATAGCCAAAATAATGATTTTTTTAATTTTTAAACACCTTACACTTTTTATTTATAATTATCATGAATTAGGGAACACTTAATACGGATAATAACTTTGCACAAATCAAGGCAACACATGTATAGTAGAGAAGAAGCATTTATATTTATATTCACGAGGTAGTCAGGAGGAGTTTTTTTGTTTTTATCGACACAAATTGCGAAAGGTGTTTCGCTTCATATACGACAAACTGCCCAATTCAAAACGGTGAACTTTTCGATAAAGTGGAGAGCGCCATTAAATGAAAAAACAGCGGCGGAACGTACTGTATTATCAAATGTATTGCAGCATAGCAACGAAAAATTCCCGACTTCGGCAAGCTATCGAAGCTATTTGGATGATCTTTTCGGCACGGTGCTGTATTTTGATACGACAAAGCGCGGACAGGAACATACATTACTATTGAATGTCGAAACAGTTAATGACCAGTATTTATCACATGGCAATGTGCTGAATGAAGTGATTAGCCTGCTTCAACATGCTATCTTTAAACCGAATTTTGAACATGGCATTTTTAAGGAGTCTATTGTCGTCCGTGAAAAAGAAATGGTCATCCAACGCATTCAATCTGTATTCGATGATAAGTCCCGCTATGCGCAAAAACGTTTGACGGAAATTTTACGTCCGAATAGTGCAGCATCGATTTCAGCGAACGGTACGATCGATGCGGTAAAAGCAATTACGCCGCAATCTCTTACAACAACATATGAACAAATGCTGGCTAACGATTTGATTGATATTTATGTAGTTGGCGATATAGATGCCGAAAAAATGACAGAGCAAATTAAAGCGGCTTTGCCATTTGCCGACCGTAAAGATTTTGAGTGGACTACAGAAAGAGCTTCTTCTGCGGAGATTGCCCCATATACGAAAGAAACACAAGAAATGAAACAAGGGAAATTACATATCGGCTATTCAGCACCTGTTCGATTTGGTGATGAAGATTTCCCTAAAATGCAAATTTTCAATGGTATTTTCGGCGGCTATGCACATTCAAAATTATTTATGAATGTCCGTGAAAAAGAAAGTTTAGCTTATTATGCATCGAGCTCGTATTCCTCACACTACGGATTACTATTTGTCGTGTCTGGTATCGAACCATCAAATGAAGTGAAGGCGCGCGATTTAATTGCAGAGCAGCTTGAAGTAATGAAAAACGGCGAAATATCCGATCTGGAATTAGCGCAAACAAAGGCGATGCTCATAAACCAGCTTAAAGAAGCATTGGACTCAGCACGTGGGCAAATTGAAATTTTCGATCAATATAAGGCGTTGGATGAGCCTTTTACACTGGATACGTGGACGGCACGCTGGCAGTCAGTTACAAAAGAAGACGTGCAAAAAATGGCACAGCAAATTGAACTGGAAGCAACGTATTTCTTATGCGGCAAGGAGGATTAGTCAGTGAAGACAATTGAATTTCAACAACTAGACGAAACATTATACTATAAGCGATTACAAAATGGATTAGACGTATATATTTTGCCGAAAAAAGGATTCTCAAAAACATTCGTAACGTTTACGACAAAATATGGCTCCATTGACCGTACTTTTGTACCGCTTGGTGAAACAAACCCAATTACAGTACCGGATGGGATTGCGCATTTTTTAGAGCATAAAATGTTCGAAAAGGAAGACGGGGATGTATTTCAAAAATTCAGCGAAGTGGGGGCTCAGGCAAATGCCTTCACTTCCTTTACGCGGACAGCCTATTTGTTTTCCGCGACAGACCATATTTATACAAGTACTGAAACATTATTGAACTTCGTGCAAGAACCTTACTTTACAGAGGAGACGGTCAATAAGGAAAAAGGTATTATCGGGCAGGAAATTACGATGTATGATGATCAGCCTGATTGGCGTTTATATTTTGGCGCAATTGAAAATATGTATCATAATCATCCGGTGAAAATAGATATTGCAGGAACGATTGAATCGATTGATGGCATTACGGCCGAACATTTATATACATGCTACAATACATTTTACCATCCATCCAATATGCTATTATTCGTCATCGGTGCAGTGGATCCTGTTGAAATGATGGCTTTTATTGAAGATAATCAAAGTAAAAAGACGTTTCCGGAAGCGAAAGAATTAACAAGATTATTTGATGAAGAGCCAAAAAATGCAGCAATGGCTGACCGTGTGCTGCATATGGATGTACAAAAGCCGAAAGTATATGTTGGATTAAAGGCAAAGCAAGTCGATTTAAGCGGCGAGGCGATGCTAAAGCATGAGCTTGCTGTGCAAATTGCAGTAGAATGCTTATTTGGCCGAGCTTCTTCGTTTTATACAGATGTTTATGAAAGCGGCCTAATTGATGAATCGTATGGCTATGATTTCACATTGGAAAAAGGTTTTGGTTTTGCATTAATCGGTTCAGATACCGATCAGCCCGATCAGCTTGTAAATATCATTAAGGACAAACTTGCACAGGCGGAACGCGAAAATCTATTCACTGCAGAAGATGTGGAACGGATCAAACGCAAAAAAATCGGATTCTTTTTACGTGCGCTGAATTCAATCGAGTTTATCGCTAACCAGTTCACCCGTTATAAATTTAACGACATGAACCTGTTCGACGCTGTGCCAATGCTTGAAACGATTACAGTAGAGGACATTTTTAAAGCATTTGAAACGATCCAAGGCTCGGAGCAGCAAACGGTATTTACAATATTGCCGATCAATGAGCGCGACGCCTCATGAAAAAGTTTGCATTAGTTTGCGGTGCATCAGGTGCGATTGGGCAAGCTATTTGCCGGCAATTAGCACAGGATGGCTGGTCACTCTATTTGCATTATTATGCTCGAAAAGCTGTTATAGATGAAATGTTTGCATCATTAAATGAGACCTATCCTAATCAAGAGTTTATTCCAGTGCAGGCGGATTTCAGCAGTGACGACGGCGCTGAGCAAATAACGGCTCAAATATATTCATTGCAAGCGATTGTGTTTTCAAGCGGACATGCCTTTTATGGTTTGCTGGAAAATACACCTGCACAGGAAATGTCCAGACTTTGGCATGTGCATGTCCAAAATCCGATGCGGACAACAGCACTGTTGGCAAGAAAGTTACGTGCTAATAAGGTGAGCTATGTGCTCGTCATCGGTTCCATTTGGGGAGAGGTGGGTGCGGCAGGCGAAGTTGCATACTCCGCTGTTAAAGGAGCCCAGCATAGCTTCGTGAAAGCCTTTTCCCAGGAAGCCGCCTATAATGGCATTCGTGTCAATGCAATCGCACCAGGGATTATTAATACGAGCATGAATGCAAATTTAGATGTGGAGGAGCGCGAAAATATTGCGAGCCAAATTCCTTTGCAAGCATTTGGAGAAGCCCGGGATATTGCCAGCATGACGGCATTTTATTTGAGCGGACAAGCTGATTATGTGACAGGGCAAATTATTCGCGTGAATGGCGGTTGGTACATATAATTTCTTGTTTTTCGCACATACTATTTGTGCGAGAGGAGGGAAGCATATGGGGATTTTACAAAACTGGGAGCAATGGACAAGTTTTTTAGGGCAACAAGTTAGCGACGCGAAACAAAGCGGCATGCCAAAAAAGTTGATCGAGCAAGCTGCTGTTCAAATTGGGGAATATTTGGCGAAAAACGTCGATCCGCAAAATGAGCAAGAACGCGTATTATCGGATTTATGGTCTGTTGCCGAAAAGGACGAGAAGCAAGCGATCGCAAGCTGTGTAATGAAACTTGTTCAAAATAAGACAACACATTAGTTGAATTACCGGAAAAAATGTCACTCACAAAAAAAGTGAGCGGCATTTTTTTCGGCCATTATTTTCCTGTTTCGAGATTTTTCGCACGAATTTCACGAAAACTAACAAAAACGTTGCTTTCTAACTTTTCAATAGGTAGAAAATCCGCTATGATGGAACTTATAAGAAATAATTACGTTTCTATAATGAGGGGACAGATACAAAATGGGCGAATGGTATTTTGAATACGAAATTCAAGTGAATCGACCAGGTTTATTAGGTGATATTGCTTCGCTATTAGGGATGCTTCGTGTTAATATTGTCTCGATTAACGGCGTGGATGAGGGACATCGTGGTATGCTGTTATCTACGGAAAACGAAGAATCTATCCAGCGATTTATTTCAATCGTCTCAACTATGGAAAATATTAATGTGACAAGATTTCGGGAACCGAAGCTGCGCGATCGATTGGCTGTTCGTCATGGGCATTATATCCCAAGAGATGCAGATGAAAAAAATACATTCCGATTTGTACGCGATGAATTAGGGATATTAGTTGATTTTATGGCGGAATTATTTAAAAAGGACGGTCATAAATTAATTGGGATTCGCGGGATGCCGCGTGTAGGAAAAACAGAATCGATTGTTGCCGCAAGTGTTTGTGCGAATAAAAGATGGATTTTCATCTCTTCTACAATGATTAAACAGACTGTCCGCAATGCTTTAATGGGCGATGAGTTTAATGGGAACAATATTTTTATATTGGATGGCGCGGTGACACGTCGCTCTACTGATGAACGCCACCAGCAATTAGTTCGGGAAATCATGGGAATGCCGACGATTAAAGTCATTGAACATCCAGACCTTTTCGTACAGCATTCATCATATAAAATAGAGGATTTTGACTATATTATCGAATTGCGCCACGAGCCGGACGAAGAAATTACATATGAAATTATTGAAAAGAATAATATGTTGTCAAGTACGGATCATTTTGGCGGATTTCAATTTTAGTGAATAGGCTGTTTCATTTTATGAATTTGTGGAACAGTTATTTGAATATATTAAAAGTAGGTGTTTTTTTTGACGGAACTAGGAGCTCGCTTGAAAGAAGCGAGATTAGCGAGAGGCTATAGTTTAGATGATTTACAAGATATTACGAAAATTCAAAAACGCTATTTAATTGGCATTGAAGAAGGCAATTATTCCATTATGCCCGGTTCTTTTTATGTTCGCGCCTTTATTAAGCAATATGCAGAGGCTGTTGGATTAGATGCGGATCAAGTTTTGACTGAATACCGCAAGGACGTGCCTGAAGTGCAAAAAGAAGAAGTTGCCCAATCCTTTTCCCAAAGCCCGAGCCGTCGTAAAATGGCCGCTTCCTCGAATAATAAAATGATGGAAGCAATGCCTAAACTAATCGTAGCATTATTTGCAATCGTCATTATCGTCGTGATCACGACACTTTATATGCAAAAAGCCGGCAGTGTGCCAGATGTGGAGGAAGAATTTGACAAGCCGATTGAATACGAACAAAATCAAAATTCGACGCCTAGCAAACCTGTAGAGAACAATGACGATAGCACGGAGCAAGACAGCGATGAAAGCAAACAGCCGGAAGAGCCTGTTGCAGAGGAGCCTGAAGCGGTTCAAGCAATAAGTGAAGGTGTTGTGCAAGGAGAAGATACGACATTTGAAGTGTCGGGAACGGAAAGCTTAAAGGTTCGTGTTGAAGTTTCAGGTGATACATGGGTTGGCATCCGTAATGAACAGCGCAAAGAGCAAGTGACGGACCGCGTCTACAAGGCGGGAGAAATTGTCGAGCATGATTCAACGGCAAACGGGTATGCACGTATTCGTTTAGGAAATTCAAAAGTGGCTAAAGTATATATAAATGATGTAGAATTAACTTACGCACAAGATCGTATGACACAGAATATCATTTTAAAATTAGTGAATGAAGAACAAGGAGAGTAGTCATCTTTTAAGATGGCTCTTTTCTTTCGATGAAAGGTGTTAATAAATGAACATTCCAAATAAGATTACAGTCTCGCGCATTTTATTAATCCCATTATTTGTGATTGTAATGATGTTTGATTTCGGCTGGGGGAACATGACGCTGTTTGGCGCGGAAATGCAAGTGAACTATTTTGTCGGGGCACTCATTTTTATCTTTGCGTCTGCAACGGACTGGGTAGATGGCTACTATGCCCGCAAATATGATTTAGTGACGAACTTAGGGAAGTTTTTGGACCCGCTTGCAGATAAACTGCTTGTTTCCGCTGCGTTTATTTTATTGGTGGAAATCGATTTAGCGCCTGCATGGATCGTCATTATTATTATTTCGCGCGAGTTCGCCGTGACAGGTCTAAGATTAATTTTAGCGGGGCAAGGTGAAGTTGTAGCCGCAAACCAGCTTGGCAAAATTAAAACATGGGCACAAATCGTCGCCATTTCTGCTTTAATTTTGCACAATACGATTTTTACATTAGTCGGCATACCTTTTGATATGATTATGCTTTATGTGGCACTATTCTTTACTGTATGGTCGGGATGGGATTATTTCTATCTGAACCGTCGTGTATTGTTGGATTCAAAATAAATATTTTTTTAAACTAGGTTAGATTTTCTTCGTGGATAGGAATAATAGTAATAAAAATCCATAGAAGAAAAAGCGTATACTCGGGATTTTTGTTCGAGCTATATTATCTAATCTAGTTTTCTTTACATTTAGGGGGTATTTTTGAATGAATGCGGAAATTATTGCTGTAGGATCAGAGCTGCTATTAGGACAGATTGCAAATACGAATGCGAAATTCATTTCAAGCCAGCTATCGGAGCTAGGCATCAATGTTTATTACCATACGGTTGTAGGGGATAACGAAGCACGGCTTTTAAATGCGATTAAAATTGCGGAACAGCGCGCGGACATTATCATTATCTCAGGTGGCTTAGGACCGACAAAGGATGATTTAACGAAGGAAACGATTGCCAAGCATTTGCAGCGTAATTTAGTTATGGACAATACTGCGCTCTATGCAATCGAACAGTTTTTTTCCAAGCAAAAACGTTTTATGACGGAAAATAATCGCAAGCAAGCATTGGTATTAGAAGGGTGCGACGTATTGATGAACCAGCACGGAATGGCACCGGGCATGTTTTTAAATCAGGATGGGCATATTTATATTTTACTGCCAGGGCCTCCAAAAGAGTTGGAGCCAATGTTCCAGTATGAAACGAAGCCGAAACTCGCGGCGCTTTTGCATGATGGCGGCGTCATTTTATCGCATGTATTGCGTTTTTATGGCATTGGGGAAGCCGAGCTAGAAGTACGCGTACAGGAAATTCTGGACGGTCAAACAAATCCGACTGTCGCGCCGCTTGCATCAGACGGGGAAGTGACACTGCGGATCACGGCGAAAGCGCAAAATGAGCAGCAAGCATTTCGTTTAATCGAATTAAAGAAACGCGAAATTTTAGATATTGTAGGAGAATATTATTACGGTGTAAATAATGATTCATTAGCATCAAAGCTTGTGGAAATGCTTTTAGAAAACAATTTAACGATTTCTGCCGCGGAAAGTTTGACAGCGGGACTATTCCAATCTGAATTAGCGGAAATCCCGGGTGTAGCTTCTGCATTAATGGGGGGAGTTGTAACATATACGAAGGAAACGAAAATAGAACAGCTTAATATCGAAGCTGGCCTTATCGAGAAATATGGCATTGTGAGCAGTGAATGTGCAGCTGAAATGGCATTGAAAGTGCGTGAAAAATTCCATACAAATATTGGGGTTGGTTTAACGGGTGCTGCAGGGCCAAGCAGTCATGATGGGCAGCCGGCAGGGGCGGTTTGGGTAGGAATCAGCATCGGGGAAAATGACCCAATAACATACCGTCTGCAGCTATCAGGGTCCAGAAATTCAAATAGAATCCGAGCTGTAAAATTTACATTCAGCTATTTGATGCGGGAATTGACGAAACTTGGTTTTAAAAAGTTGATTTAGTTTTCAATATAAAGGAGAATAGACGATTTAAACGCTAAATAGAGGTCTTTTAGAAAGTTTTCAAGAAAAAGCGAAAATATGTTCGCTTTTTTCTTGAATGTTATCTCATTAGCAAGTATAATAGAGACATAAAACAAATAAGGCTTTTTTCTAAGGAGGAAATAGTTTGAGTGATCGTAAAGCAGCGTTAGATATGGCGTTAAAACAAATAGAAAAACAATTCGGCAAAGGTTCCGTTATGAAGCTGGGCGAAAATTCTGATCGTAAAATGGAGACATCTTCATCAGGTTCCATCGCAATTGATGCAGCATTAGGTATTGGCGGTTACCCGCGCGGACGTATTGTGGAAGTATACGGACCAGAGTCTTCCGGTAAAACAACGGTTACATTGCATGCCATTGCAGAAATCCAGGCGAACGGCGGTACGGCGGCGTTTATCGATGCAGAGCACGCATTGGACCCAGTATATGCGCAAAAATTAGGCGTTAACATTGATGAATTATTATTATCACAGCCAGACACGGGCGAGCAAGCCCTTGAAATCGCAGAAGCATTAGTGCGCTCAGGTGCGATTGATATTATTGTAATCGACTCAGTGGCTGCATTAGTTCCAAAAGCAGAAATCGAAGGCGAGATGGGCGATTCTCATATGGGTCTTCAAGCGCGTTTAATGTCACAAGCATTGCGCAAGCTTTCGGGTGTAATTAATAAATCAAATACGTTGGCAATCTTCATTAACCAAGTGCGTGAAAAAATCGGGGTTATGTTCGGTAACCCGGAAACAACAACAGGTGGACGTGCTTTAAAATTCTATTCATCGATTCGTTTGGAAGTTCGTAAAGGTGAAGCGATTAAGCAAGGCACGGATATTGTAGGGAATAAAACAAAAATTAAAGTTGTAAAAAATAAAGTAGCACCGCCATTCCGTACAGCGGAAGTGGATATTATGTACGGTGAAGGCATTTCCAAAGAAGGGGAAATCGTTGATATCGGTGCAGATTTGGATATCATCCAAAAGAGCGGCTCTTGGTATTCATACAATAATGACCGTATCGGACAAGGCCGTGAAAATGTAAAGCAATTCTTAAAGGAAAATTCTGCGATTCGCGACGAAATTGCAGAAAAAATCCGCCAGCATTTCGGTATCGGTGAAATTGGCTATACAATTGGCACAAATGATACTTCAGATGAGGAAATCGACGAGTTGGAATTATTCGAAGACGAGAAATAAAGCAGAAAACCTAAGTGGCTATGCTCACTTAGGTTTTTTTGCTGTCAAGGGAATAACAGATTTCGGTATTGTGAATGACTTTATGAGAAGATGTTGTCCCCGTACAGGTAAATCGCGCCAATAGGCCCCTCTGTGCAAAGGGAAGGCGCTGACTGATAAACTAAATTTATTTAAGAGCCAATTTCAATAAAAGCTCCTTTCTCGTATTGGATTGGACAAAATTCACCTTTTCTGATAAAGATGTGGCTCTTGACGCGTTGGAGTATTGAAGAAAAATATATTTGAAAGCGTTTTCGCTTATATAACACAGGTATTAAGATATAAAAAAGTCTAGAAACATGGCTATTCTTGACATACCGAAAATGGAACTATACAATTAAATATGTATAATTTCTAAATTTTGAAATGAAATAGGCAGTATGTTTGAGTAAATCAAATATATAAAGCCGACTAGAAGAACATCAGACATATAGGCTTGGGAGGGAAACACTAGGATGGAAATGATTATGATTCTCCCTGCTTTGCTAGGATTCGCTGTCGGTGTTGCTGTTATCTATTTTTACATGAAAAACGTGAATGAATCAAAAGTGACTGGTGCAAAGCATGTTGCTGAGCAAATCGTTGATGAAGCGAAACGTGAAGCAGATGCACTGAAAAAGGAAGCACTACTTGAAGCAAAGGATGAAACTCACAAATTTCGATCTGAAGCAGAAAATGACATTCGTGACCGTCGTGGCGAGCTTCAGAAACAAGAGAACCGTTTATTGCAAAGAGAAGAAAATCTTGACCGCAAAGATGATGCTCTGAACAAAAGAGAGACGAGCTTAGAGCGTAAAGAAGAAGCTCTAGCAAGCAGACAACAGCATATTGAACAGATGGAAAGCAAAGTGGAAGAACTTGTTGCAAGCCAAAAGACAGAGCTTGAGCGCATTGCAGCCCTTACGCGTGAAGAAGCGAAAGATATTATTTTGAAGGAAGTTGAAAATGAACTTTCTACAGATATCGCCGTAATGACGAAAGAAGCGGAAACACGTGCGAAGGAAGATTCGGACAAAAAGGCTCGGGAAATTTTATCACTTGCACTACAACGCTTTGCAGCTGACCATGTTGCAGAAACAACAGTGTCCGTTGTAAATCTACCAAATGATGAGATGAAAGGTCGCATCATTGGGCGTGAAGGGCGAAACATTCGTACACTGGAAACGCTGACAGGTATTGATTTAATTATTGATGACACACCTGAAGCGGTCATTTTATCAGGCTTCGATCCAATTCGTCGTGAAACAGCTCGTCTTGCATTGGAAAAACTAGTGCAAGATGGTCGTATTCACCCGGCAAGAATCGAAGAAATGGTTGAAAAGTCCCGCCGTGAAGTGGATGAACAAATCCGTGAAACAGGAGAGCAGACAACATTTGAAGTAGGTATTCACAACTTGCATCCAGATTTAATGAAAATTCTTGGCCGTATGAAATACCGTACAAGTTATGGCCAAAACGTATTAAAGCATTCAATCGAAGTAGCTCATTTAGCAGGATTACTTGCTGCAGAACTAGGGGAAGATGTTACGCTTGCTCGTCGTGCAGGTTTACTGCATGATATCGGGAAAGCGATTGACCATGAAGTGGAAGGAAGCCACGTTGAAATTGGTGTGGAACTGGCAACGAAGTATAAGGAACACCCAGTTGTTATTAATGCAATTGCTTCTCACCATGGTGATACAGAAGCAACTTCTGTCATTGCAGTACTTGTAGCAGCCGCTGATGCATTATCAGCAGCCCATCCAGGTGCTCGTAGTGAAACTCTTGAAAACTATATTCGTCGTCTTGAGAAGCTTGAAGAAATTTCGGAAAGCTATGAAGGTGTTGAAAAATCATTTGCGATTCAAGCGGGTCGTGAAGTACGTATTATTGTACAACCAGAAAAAATTGATGATCTTGCATCACATCGTTTAGCACGGGATATCCGTAAGCGAATTGAAGAAGAACTTGATTATCCGGGTCATATTAAAGTAACGGTTATCCGTGAAACACGCGCAGTGGAATACGCAAAATAATAAGCTTTTGTTTTATTTATAACTATTGCAAATACTATCCCCATTCCATAGAAAAACATCTATGGAATGGGGATTTTTGTATTAGTAAATTAATTAGTGAAGAGTAACCGATATTAGGTATATTTTGGGTTTTGGAAGACTATACTATTCATTAAGGGAAAAGCAGTAGTTTACAATGAAAATGCTAGTTAATAAAAAATAACTTTTAATATTAAAAATAGAACTTTACGAAATAAGGCAATTAATAATGAAATACGTTATTCCCACTAAACTTCAATAAGTATCAAATTTATACAATTTCATATGGAGTATAAATTAATTAGGGAGGCGTGCTTAATTATGCAAGTATTGTTTGAAGCAAGGCGTCATGTGTTTGCAAAAATCATTAAATTATCACCGATCATTGCAAGTAAGTTGTTATTCTTTAAAATATTTAAAAGACGTATAAATTTGGATAATCCGCAAACGTATAATGAAAAATTAATGTGGCTTAAATTATTTGAAGATATAGAATTTAAAGTGAAATTCACTGATAAAGTCGAAGTCCGCAAACATATGGCTTCCTTTGGATTTGGAAATTTATTAATTCCGGTCATTGGTGTCTTTGATAGGGTGGAAGATATTATTTTTGAGCAATTGCCGAAAAAGTTTGTACTGAAATGCTCCCACGGTTCAGGTTTGAACATTATTTGTACAAATAAAAGGGAGCTGGACTATAAAAAAACGAAGCACCAATTAGCAAAATGGATGGAAACAGACTATTCCCTTATAAATGCGGAACCCCATTATTCCAATATTAAGCCGAGGATTATTATCGAGCATTTTTTAGAGCAGCCGAATGGCAAAGTGCCGATTGATTATCATATCCATTGTTTTCATGGTGAGCCAAAAATCATTGAACTCGTTTTAAACCGCTTTACGTCGGAAGAACAATCAATTATGTTGACACCGGACTGGCAAGATACACATTATATTAAAAAAAAGTTTGCCTATGATGAAACGGAATCAAAGCCAAAACAAATAGATGAACTGCTTGCAATAGCAAAAAGAATTAGTAAGCCATTTACTTATGTACAGGTTGATTTAACGATCGTGGACGAAAAAGTGTATTTCAGCAAATTGGATTTTACGCCTGCCGCTTGCTTGAACGAGGAAATTAATGAAGAGGCGAATAGTGAGCTTGGACAACCCCCTCTGTTAGGATAGATGTCGTACCGAGCTAACGTGATATGATTAAGTAAAATACACGGAGGTCGAGACGAA
>NZ_JBQCJW010000037.1:0-38125 GCF_051967575.1 Solibacillus silvestris | reverse complement strand
CATACACAAAAAAACGAAATGACATGACGTCATTTCGTTTTTTTGTGTGGACCAGAACTATTTATGTCCCAGCCTCTTTCTTTTAATTTGATTTCCTTGCACGCATAATTAAAAATGACGGGCGCCGATGTTCTTTTTGCAGGGTAGGCAAGTATTCAATCGCTTCATTCGTTGGCACAGGCTCTATAATTTTTTCAATTTGCAAATTGCTGCCGATTAATGTATTCACAATTGTTGCCATCGACCTGTGATACATGACAACATTGTCGACAAGCCAATGCTGTGAGCGCTCCCCCTCATGCTGATACCGGTCAACAACAAAATGCGAAAGCTCCCCTGCTTCGTCCTTTATCCATTGTTCTTTCCCTTTATTCGCTGTAGAAATTGGATGCTCGATCGAAAATAGGAAAATTCCATTTGGGCGCATAGCATTGCTTATTTTTTCTATAACTGCTTCGAAATCCGCCACATAATGAAGTACCAATGAGCTGCATATAATGTCATACTGTCTGTCGCTTAATACAAAATCTTCAATCGCCGCTTGCTGGAAATGGAGACGCTCTTTTTTATAGTTTCGTTTTGCAGCGGCAATCATATTTCGGGAAATATCGATGCCGTCAACTTGAAGCGCCCCCTTTTCCATGCAATCATTGGCGAAATCACCTTTTCCGCAGCCGACATCCAAAATAACTTTTCCATGTAAATCCGGTATTAGTGCTAAAAAATTTGGACGTTCCAGTAAATTATTATAGTTAAATTTCCGATTGCGAATTTCTTCGTAGCCTTTGAAAAACTGTTCATTGTCATAAATATTTTGCTTCATCATTTCCTCGATTCTTCATAACGTTATGAATATTTTGCGCCTCTTAATTATGGCATAGCTAAAAAAATAGAAATAGACTTATAATTCAATTTTTAGTAAGATGTAGATAGAGGCATGTCTATTTTCATCGAAGCGGATGATTTTATTAATAAAAGCTATGCAAATAAAATCTTGTTTGCATAGCTTTTGATTTTTACATCTATTATTTAATACTGCCGGATAATTATACAAATGGATTTACAATCACGGTGCTCCTATTTTTGGGCCTTTACTTTTTTAAAGCAAAGGATACCGCATTTACAGGTATTGGTTTGTGTCTATTGAACCTTATTATACATACAGAGTTTCTTATAGCATGGGAACTGCTTTATCATACATTTATCCATAGTATATTTTTGTTTACCGTTATGCTATTTCATTTACGGTTACAAAAAGGATATTTTCAGTATTTTTTATTATAAGTTATTTTTTGATTTTCACGGGTGCGATGATCGACCAAAACTTTGGAATCGTATTCGGACTTCTGATGTATTTGACTTTATTTTCAGCACTATATTTCTTTGCGCAAAACGACGCGCTTTACAGAAAAATCAATGAGGTGAACACCATGATGAAAAACGCAAACCGCTTATTTGTAATTATTGGCATTATTGTCCTTATTATTGCCGGGCGCTATTATTTAGCGCAAAATGAAGCAGCTGAACTTCCTGCAGTGACTGTTGTAACGAACGAACAAACAATCGATTCCGTTCGCGGGAGCTATTGCTGGCATTCTGCCGGCGAAGGCATTTGTGTGGATACAGCCGCCCCTCATGAAATCGTTATGGATCAAAAAATGTCATATGTAAAAGTACAACCAGGAGAAGTGATGGAATTTCAGTACAGCCAAAATGTGACGAGCGTTTCCGTACAGCAATGGCTCACAGACTATGATTATAAGGAAATTGCCACTTCACCCCGGTTTAATGCCCCAACGGAAAAAGGAACGTATATCATTTCAAGTATGGCTCGCTTTAGTAATGGCGACGTGACAGATACGATCGCCATTGAAGTGGAATAGCAAACAAAGTGGAATGCCCTGACATAGCTTTCAGGACACCCCACTTTTCAATTACACTTATTTAAGATTTCCGTGAAAACGATTTTTGCAACCACATTATTGGAGCTTCGTAATTGCCGTTAAGTCGTTTTGCAGTTGCTCCAGTTCTTTGCTTGCCTTTGCAATAGCCTTCATCATTTCATGTTCTTCGTGAATAGAAGTGGCGATTTCCTCGGTCATTGCCGCATTTTCCTCAGATATTGCCGACAGGTCTTCTATTTGATTCATTGCCTCTCCTACCATATCGCTCGTTTTCGTAATTGTCGACATATTATCCGATAATTTCCGTTGGATTTCGTTAAATGACTGTTTAATCCCATCAAAGGCCATAGAAATTTTATTTAAATTTTCGACGCTTGAATGGACCGCATCCTTGCCTTCGTAAACTTTTAATTGAGCCGTCGTTGCACGATGGAGCAGCTGTTGTGTGACTCCTGTTATATTTGCAGCGATTTTCGCGCTTTCTTCAGCAAGCTTTTTCACTTCTTCTGCAACGATTGCAAACCCTTTCCCATGCTCACCTGCTCTTGCGGCTTCAATAGAGGCATTTAATGATAATAAATTCGTTTGCTCAGCGATTGCTTTAATGCCATTAAGAAGATTATTGACATTTGCCAAGCTTTCCTGCATATCGTCAATAGTCACTGTCGTCAAATTGATTGATTCGCTCAATGTTTCCATATCACTTGTCACTTCATGCACTTGCTTCCAGCTTTGCTCCACAGCATTTTTCACTTCGTCCGATTCTTTTACAGTCAATTCGGAAGATTGTTTCGTTTGGAGCATATTCTTATGTGTTGAAATCATTTGCTCATTAATTTTTTGAATCATTTCCGCTTCACTGTAAATCGCCGTGGCCATTTGATTCGAGGACTGCAAAATCGTTTCGCTTGCAATATTCAATGTATGGACATTTTCATTTACATGTGCAATATTTTGCGCAAGCTGAACTGATCCACCGTCAATTTTGTTTAAAATCGATGTTAAATTTGCTAATAGCTCATTCGCTTCTTTTTCTTTTGCTTGGGCATCCCGCACTAGCTTATTGCCCCATTTCGTTAAGCGATACAGCATATAGTTACAGCCATTTATAATGACAAACACTGTAATAAATGAAGATAGACTAGCATTTTGGCCTAGCAAATTTTCCGGTACTGCTATGTATAATACTAAATAAAAACAAATAATAGCTGTTAAAAATGTGGCAATCAATCGTTCATTGAAATACATCGCCGCCATAATAAATGTAATAAAAATAATATAATGCTTGTTGATCGCATAGCCATCAAGATAAAACAGCAAAATAGTTACAAGTGCCGGGACAAGCGCGAAGGTTAACCCCTTTGCAAAAAGCGGGATGTTTAAGAAATAATTGATGATCGATAAAACAATGACACTCGCTCCTGCTATAATATAAGGGATGGATTGATTAAATCCATTTGAATAAATGAGCGGTGCCATAATCAATATGACTAATAAAACTGTTATAATTACATTTAATTGATGAATCCAATTAAGTTTTTCATTGCGTTTTTTCAAACTTTTTCCCCCTAGGTATATTTGATTAGACGTCTAACATGTTATAAATCTATATTACAATTCATATATGAACAATTCAATGCAGTTTTGACCATACGAGAAAATTTTTCCATAATAGTATTATTTTCACATAATATTAAAGAAGCTCCGCGAAGTTTATTCGCGAGCTTCTTTTTGTTTTATTGCTTTTTCCGTATGACCGCGCGCACGGGTGCTCCGTCCGCGCCTTCGATTTTTAGCGGCAGTGCAATGAGTTCATACAAACCCGGTGTAACCTCTCGTAAATCCAACCCTTCTAAAATATGAACACCATTTTCATACAGTGCATGGTGTGCAGCTACTTCCTTACTGTCCAGCGGATCGACTGACGGGTTGTCAATACCGAGCAAAATCACACCGCGCTCCTTTAGGAAAGGGGCTACATTCGGATGGATAACAGGGATCGCTTGTGGAAATTCAACGGAAATTTGGTCAACTGTTTTCAAAATAACACGCTCTGCCCCTTGAAAATCAACCGGCGACAACAATTTTTCTGTAATAATTTCTTCCCCGCGACAACACACAACATAACAATCCCCGATATATACGTTGACATCCATTTGCTCAATCGTCCCACCATCACTATTAAAGTGAAACGGCGCATCTGCATGTGTCCCGGTATGCAAAGACGTTGTAATCCGCCCGATATTGACCGAGCCCGTCTGCTGTTTCGTATACCCTACTTCAAAGGAAAACGGCGTATCCCCCGGCCAGTTCGGCATCCCGTTTTTCATCGTCTGTGTAATATCAATCCACATGGAATCACCCCTAATACTGAATGACTAAATATGCAAGTACGACGAAAATAACTGTCGGTACAACGAAGGTCATTAATAAGCGGTACGTTTTGTAAAAACCTTCACCCATTTTACTTCCTTGCAACAGCTCGTTTTTCACAAGATTTTTATCCACAATATGCATAATGAAAACCGCAATAAGCAAGTTGCCGATCGGTAAAATGACATTCGATACGACAAAATCGGTAAAATCAAAAATATTTCGTCCCAAAATCGATACATTCCCTAATGAACTGTACGTCAATGTCGATGGAATTGAAGCGATAAACACAAGTACACCGATAATGATAGTAATTTGCGAGCGGCTAATGCTCCATTTTTCAATAATTGCTGCAACAATAATTTCATACATACTAAATGATGATGTTAATGTCGCAAATAAAAACAGAATCAAAAACATCGCTAAAAACAGTTCGCCAAACGGCATTTGCGAAAACGCTGCAGGCAACACCATAAATAATAATGGCGGCCCGCTTGCCACTTCCATATCAAATGCAAAGACGACCGGGAAAATCGCCAAGCCTGCTAAAAATGAAACGAAAATGCTTAGGCCAACAACTGAACCTGCCGAATTCGGTAAGCTGACATCTTTCTTCAAATAGGAACTATATGTAACTAAACAAGAAAATCCAACGGCAAGCGCAAAAAATGATTGTCCCAATGCATATAAAATCGATTCACCGGTAATGTTCGAAAAGTCAGGATATAAAAAAAATTTAATCCCTTCCATCGCACCATCCAATGTAACAGCACGTATAACTAGTATAAAGAACATAATAAATAAAAGCGGCATCATAAATTTATTCGCTTTTTCAATGCCGTTTTGAACACCTAGTGCGATGACGATCACGTTTGCAACCGTGAATAATGCCAAGCCTACAAGCGCAATCCATGGCGTGCCGGTCACTTGTTCGAAGAAGGCTCTCGGATCAACGTCCGGTGCAATGACATTACCTGCAACAGAAACCCCGCTATATACAAAAATCCAGCCGCCTACAACACTGTAAAACGATAGCAATAAGAAACACCCGATAATGCCAAGCTTCCCGATCCATGCCCAGGCTTTCGTATTCGGCGCCAGCACTTTATAGGCGGTGACGGCTTCTTTCTGTGTTGCCCGCCCGATAATATATTCCGATAAAAGCATCGGCAATCCAATTATTAATGTCAGGAGCACAAAAATTAAAAAGAAAGCGCCGCCTCCACTTTGACCGGCTACATACGGCATTTTCCATATCGCCCCGAGCCCAATCGCCGCACCAGCCGACGCTAATACAAACCCTAACTTACTTGACCACTGTCCTTTACTCTTCTCCATCTGTCTCACTCCACTCATCTGTCTAAACTATAACGCTGTTCGTAAATCCCAAAGCTCCGGGAAAAAACGATGATCGAGCACTTTACGCAAATAATTGACCCCAGATGATCCGCCTGTGCCCAATTTGAAGCCAATAATGCGCTCGACCGTTTTCATATGACGGAAACGCCATTGCTGCAACGAATCTTCAATATCGACCAGCTTTTCGCCGAGCTGGTATAGGTCCCAATACTTGTCGATATTTTCATAGACGGTTTTCCATGCAGCGGCAACAGAATCGTCACCACTATATACTACCGAAAAATCCCGTTTTAGCAAAGCTTCATTTATTGGCAATCCTGCCTTTGCCAATGCCTGAATCGCTACATCATATATACTTGGCGCTTTATAAGCCTCTTTTAGCTTAGCCAAAATGTCGGGTTCCTTTTCGTAAATTTTTAATATATGCGCTGTTTTATAGCCAAGTGTGAATTCTATTAAACGATATTGATAGCTCTGGAAACCTGAAGCTTTTCCTAAATCATTGCGGAACTGCAAATATTCCGCCGGAGTCATCGTTGCCAATACGTCCCATGCCTGAATAATCTGCACTTGGATTTTCGAGACACGTGCAAGCATTTTAAACGCAGGCTGCATTTCTCCTCGTTCAATCGCACTGATCGCACCTTGCATTTCATGAATAATGAGCTTCATCCAAAGTTCGCTCACTTGATGAATAATTATGAAAAGCATTTCATCGTGATGATCGGATAGACGGTTTTGATTGTTTAAAATAGCATTTAAATTCAAATAATCCCCATACGTCATCTCTTCCCGAAAATCAGTATGAATGCCGTTTTCCTCCTTCAGCTTGTTCTTTAAATCCGAAATCGACCTCTTCTCCATCGAATCACTCCTTATGCAATGATGTCTCGTTTATTTTCGTATTTCTCATAAGTTTTATTCGCGATAATGTCTTTTAAAATTTGAACAGAGTGCCACACTTCTTCAAAAGAATTGTATAATGCGACAGGTGCCAGGCGAATGCCATTCGGTGCGCGGAAATCTGGGACAACCCCATAGTCCTTTAAAGTTTTGCAAATACGTGCCGCCTCCTCATGCACTAAAAACAGATGCCCGCCACGTGTGTCATCAAGCGGGTTGCCGAATGTAAATGTATTCGGGACTTCTTGCTCGATGCAATCCATCATAAATTGTGTCAGAGCGAGCGATTTTTCGCGAACTGCTTCGATCCCGACTTCGGCAAACAGTGAAAGTGCCCCTTCAATCGGTGCCAGGCTTAATATATGCGGTGTTCCTATTTGATAAGCACCTGTATGCGCGGCAGCGGTAATCTCTATTTTTAAATCAAATTGTTTGTCTTTCGCAGAGCCAAACCAGCCAGCGAGCCCGGGTGCCGTTCCGAAATGCCTTTCATGGACAAACAAGCCTGCAACAGACCCTGGGCCCCCGTTTAAATGCTTATAATTGCACCAGAATGCAAAATCCGTCCCTATTTCATGAAGATGATGCGGAATGGCCCCGATCGAATGACATAAATCAAAGCCGACAAGTATTCCGCGTTCATGGGCAGCTTTCGTTATTACTTGTAAATCCAGCACTTGGCCACTCCGGTATAATACAGCTGGTAAAATTGCGACCGCCACATCCTCGGTCATCGCCTCAACAATTGCTGCTGGTGCAATTGTTTGACCATCTTCACTTTTCACGAGCTTCATGCTGCTTTCCGGCAAATTGTGCAAAGCAATTTGACTGGCAATTGCATACAAGTCTGATGGGAAGTTCAGTTCATCGGCCAAAATTTTATAGCGTGCCGGAGTCGGTTTGAAAAAGGACGCCAACAACTGATGCAAGTTCGTTGTTGTCGAGCCTGTTAGAATGACCTCCTCGCATTTTGCCCCGATTAAAGGTGCGCACAATGCCGCCAGTTTTTCAGAAAGGTAAAACCAAGGATGCTCCCCATTTGTCCATCCGTCAATCCCATAATCTCTCCATGAGTTAAGCAATGCATGCACCGACTGTTCCGCTCGCTTTGACAGCAACCCGAGCGAATTGCCGTCCAAATAAATTTGTCCTTCCTTTTTATAAAATTCATTTGCGTATTTGCGCAGTGCATCCATAGCATCGAGCTGTTTTGCCTTATCAATCGTCGTCATGTGCCCACCCCTTCTAGTAACTTATTAATATCGTACGGGGGATAGTAATAGTTGTCAAAGTTTTCTGAAAGGTTGCGCATGCATTTACTTTTTCGCCAATAGCAATGACTTATAGGAGTTTCCATAAAACTATATATAAATAGATACCTATCATTAGTTTGCTCATCAGAAATTGCAACATCCGCCATTTATTGTTGTCATGCCTTGCTTCTAATACAATATTTATGAGCGCGGATAACAGCAACATCGCAATGACTGCGAATAGATGAATTTGCGGAAATAAAATCATCATAATCAGAATTAAAAAGGAAAGTATTTCAACAACACTTTGCCAATGGGTTGAATGCATTGGGATTTTCCGTTTCGGATCGTAGGGATCTCGCAACTTTTTCCCAAGCCGACCATTTACGAAAAATGCTATTGCAAAGAACACAACACTGATAGTTAATTGCCTTTTTTTATTGTCTGTTTCATACTGACTAATTATATTGTGCAGCGGATTTTCACTTAGTGAGTATACTTGCCCTGTATCTAAATCTTTAAAATAGCTTTGATTGTAATCCCAGTATTGTTGAAGCCGCAACACAGTATTATTTTCAAATTTTATGCGATAACTTTGATAAATGAGCGCTTCATCCAAGCCTATCGTTTCCGGCTGCATTTGTTTCAATACTCCCTCGATAGCCAGCAATGTCTCTTCATTTTTCACCTTTTTCACTCCAGCCCGCAGCGAAGTACTAGGGTCGCCTTCACCCTCTATATAATAAACGACCTGCACAGCTGTCTTATTCAAATCGACTGAAGTATTAAGCTTTTGTGCTGGAAAGGTACCAGCTAAAAACAACGTAATGCACGCAATCGCTATAATTGCTGCCGGGATTTGCCAGTGAAAAGGTTTAGAATCGAGGCGTTGCTGAATCTTAGTGAAGTCCTCTTCCTTTTTTTCACGATTGACTTGAATCTTTTTAAGCTGACTGAACTTTTCGTTGTCAAACATCCTCTTCCCCTCCTAACAGTTCCCGTAATGCCTTCAAACCGCGCGCCGTATTATTTTTCACTTTGACTTCACTGCAGCTTAAAATCATCGCTGTTTCCTTTACCGAATATTCTTCTATGTAACGCAGCACAATCACTTCACGGTAATTCCATTTAATTTGCTGAAGTGCGGTATACAGTTTTTCATTGACATCATTTCGCTCCACCACTACTTCCGGCAAATCATCCACTGCCACTGGTTCAGTTTTCATTTGGAAAAAGCCAATAATCTTTTTCCTTCGATAATGGTCGTATACAAGATTTCTTGCAATTTTTAATAAGTATGTCCGTTCATGTTCAGTATAATTTTTTTGATAAAAGCGGTAAAAGGTCTCTTGCAGCAGATCATGGGTTAAATCTGTATCATTCGTTAAATAGCGTATGTATTTATAAACAGCGTCGTAATGCGCGTCAAAAACTTCCCGTCTCAACATATCAGCCTCCTTCTCCCATAAAGACGATTGAGCGAACATTTGGAATCACCAAAATAAAACAAAAACCCGAGCAAGTATTGTTTGCTCGGGTTTTCGCCGTTACACGCCCATTTTGCGACGGGTATTGCTCGTTTTCTTCGTTTGCTGGCTCTTCATTTTTTTCGTTGACGTGTCACCTTTTAAATTGTTTTTGTTGCCGCTTGCATTATTTTTTTTCGCTTCAAGCTGTTGCTTTACAAGTTCCTGCAAGCTTAATTTCTTTTTCTCTGTTTGTTCAGACATCTGCATTCCTCCTCTTTTTATCTATTTAATTAAGTATAAGTCGAACGCTCCTTATTTGTAAAAGAAATGGTGCAATTTTCTATTTAAATTTGCTTACTATTTTCAAGTTAGAGAAAAAAGCCTCCTACTGCGTGTAAGAGACTTCCTGTGCCGGATAATTAAAATAATATCCAATGCCGCTTTTCGTTTTAATCCACTTCGGAGAGCTTGGCTGATCTTCAATTTTTTCGCGAAGTCTACGAATATGTACATCCACTGTACGGCGATCACCTTTTGTAAAGTCCAATATATCAATGATTTCCTCCCGTGATTTTATATTGCCGGGCTGCTCCAGCAAATGGAGGAGCAACTTAAATTCACGCTTCGTCAGTGGAATTTCAATATTTTCTTTATACACTTTAAACGATACTAAATCGACTCGAAAAGGGCCGAGCAACAGTTCCGACACCCGCTCTTTCTGCTGCACCTCTTTTTCATAGCGCTTTAAATGGATGCGCAAACGTGTAAGCATTTCGCGGAATCCAAATGGCTTGCGAATATATTCCGTCGCCCCCATTTCCAAAGCTAGCACAATATCAAGCTCATCCGTTCGAGCACTCATCATTATAATCGGGAAATCATGCTCGAAGCGGATTCGGCGGCAAATTTCGATTCCTTCGATGTCCGGCAGCATCCAATCAAGCAAAATCGCATCCGGCTTAAATGTTTGAATGGCTTCCAGTGCATCCTTGCCATTTTGAACACAATGCACTTCATAATTATCCTTCACTAAATAAATATGCAGTAAATTCATTAAATTTTCGTCATCTTCAACGACTAGTATTTTTTTCGTCATTAATGATTCCCCGCTTCTCGAATTAATTTAAGTCGAATAACTGCCCTTTAATAAAGTAGGCTGTTGATTCAGCCATATTCGTAATATGGTCTGCCGTCCGTTCTACAAAACGGTTGATGAAAAGCAATTGAACCGCCTGCTCTGTATCATGCGGATTCTCCTGTAAATATTCTGTTAAAACAACATAGTTTTGATGATTTTTTTCATCAACCATATCGTCCAGTTCACCAACTGCTTTTGCGAGGGCGATATCCTCTTCAATGAACGCTGTCATCGATTTTTTCAGCATGTCCATCGAAACATTTTTCATTTCGACTAAGGATGTTTTCGCTAGAATGGTCTCAGCTTTGCTTATTCGAATCGTCGCCTTAGCTGTGTTTACTGCAAAATCCGCAATACGCTCAATATCCGATGACATTTTAATCATGCTGACAATGCGGCGCAAATCACGGGCGACAGGCTGTTCTTTTGCCATCAGCCAAATTGCCATCTGATTAATCTCATTTTCCAATTCATCAATATAACTATCTTCTTCAATTACGGCTAGCGCCAATACCATATCCTGCTCCTGAAGGGCTTTAAATGCTTTCTCCATCGCAATAACCGTCATATTGACCATTTCACCCATTTTATTTTGCAGTTCAAGCATATTCTTTTCAAAATTTTCGCGAATCATCCGTAACTCCCCCTATTATCCGAATCGTCCTGTTACATAGTCTTCTGTACGCCCGTCTTTTGGTGTTGAAAAAATAACATTTGTCTCATCATATTCGATGACTTCCCCGTTTAGGAAGAAAGCCGTCTTATCGCTTATGCGAGCTGCTTGTTGCATGTTGTGCGTTACAATGACAATTGTATAGTCTTTTTTCATTTGTGTAATCAGTTCTTCTACTTTTAATGTAGAAATCGGGTCAAGTGCGGAAGTGGGTTCATCCATTAAAATAACGTCCGGTTTCATTGCAATTGCACGCGCGATACAAATCCGTTGCTGCTGACCACCGGAAAGACCTAAAGCCGATGATTTTAAGCGGTCTTTCACCTCATCCCAAATCGCTGCTCCACGAAGAGATTCCTCCACAATTTCATTCAAGGTTTTCTTATTTTTAATCCCTTGCATGCGGGGGCCATATGCGACATTGTCATAAATGCTCATCGGGAACAGATTCGATTTTTGAAACACCATCCCGACCTTTGTACGCAGTTTAATAACATCATTGGATTCATACACATTTTCGCCGTCTATATGGATGTTTCCGATCACACGCACACCATCGATTAAGTCATTCATACGGTTCAATGTACGCAGGAAAGTCGATTTCCCGCATCCTGAAGGCCCGATTAACGCTGTTACTTCCTTTTCTTTAATATCCAAATTCACATTAAACAACGCCTGTTTTTCACCATAAAATAAGTTTAAGTCGTTCACCTGGATTTTCGTTGCGAAACTGTCCATTGCAGTCGTCGTTGCATTGAAAATTGTCGATTCCGATACGATCATAGTCATGTAGAATTAGCTCCTTTTAATAGTCTGCTTTGTTTAATTTTTTCGAAATATATGTTGCCGATAAGTTCAGCACTAAAATAATGATGATTAATACGATGCCGATCGCTGCAGCAAGCCCGATATCCCCAGCCTCTTGTGTCACTAAATACGAATGGACCGTCAATGTACGTGCAGACGAGAAAATACTTGATGGCATTGCCGCCACTGTCCCTGCAGTCAAGAAAATCGCTGCCGATTCCCCGACGATACGGCCGATTGATAAAATGATCCCTGATAAAATTCCCGGCATTGCACTTGGCAGAATAACTTTAATTAGTGTTTGTAATTTTGTAGTTCCTAATGCCAGCGAACCTTCACGATATGTTGCCGGCACTGTTTTCAATGCTTCTTCTGTCGTACGGATAATGACCGGTAATACGATAATTGTTAATGTTAATGATGCAGCGATAATCGACATCCCCAACTTTAAAATCACTACGAAGAATACGGCACCGAATAAACCAAATATAATTGATGGAATTCCTGTTAAACTTTCTGTCGCATAGCGAATGATGCGTACAAGACGTCCTTGTTTTGCATATTCGTGTAAGTAAACAGCTGCTAAAATTCCGATTGGCGTTGCGATTAAAAGTGAAATGACAATCGTTAAAATTGTTGTGACGATCATCGGGAAAATCCCGCCGCCACCTGTTGGCGAATAATCACCGAATATAAAGTCGAGACTGATATAAGAAAACCCTTTATAGAAAATATAGCCTACGATTACAACTAATACGGCTACCGATACGAATGCGGAACCCCAAAGTAAGCCGCGAAGCATATTATCTTTAAATTGTCGCATGTTACTGAGCTCCCTTCGCTGTAATGCGTGCTAATACAAAGTTTAAAATCAAGATGAATGAAAATAGCACAATCCCTGTTGCAAATAGCATTTCCTGATGTGTCCCTGCTGCATAGCCCATTTCAAGTGCGATGTTTGTCGTCAATGGACGGATACTATCTGTCAGACTTGTCGGGATAATCAAAGAGTTCCCTGCGACTAAAATGACAGCCATTGTTTCGCCTAAAGCGCGTCCTAAGCCAAGTATGACAGCGGTCATAATGCCCGATTTTGCCGCTGGTACAACTACTTTAAAGATTGTCCCGATTTGGGAAACCCCTAAGGCGAGCGACCCTTCACGGTATGTTTTCGGCACAGCGCGAATGGCTGTTTCCGCTACGGTTACAATTGTTGGCAGCATCATAATCGCCAGTACTAAAATAACGGCGATCAGACTTTGCCCGCGTGCCAACCCTAGATTATTTTGCAAAAATGGTACGATAATCGCCAAACCGAATACCCCGTATAATACGGACGGAATCCCGGCCAACAGCTGAATTGCCGGAGACACGATTTTTGCGACGGATTTCGGCGCAATTTCCGCCAAGAAAATCGCTGTCAGCAATCCGATTGGCACCCCAATAACTAGTGCTCCGATCGTTGCGTATACAGATGCGACAATCATAGGGAAAATACCGAATTTATCTTCAGACGGCACCCAGTCACTCCCGAAGATGAAGTCAATGAAGCTGTAGCCGCCTGTAATGAACGGGTTTGCTCCTTTATAAAATACGAATCCGACAATTAATAGTAAGCTGACAACCGAGAGAAGCGCACATGCTAAGAAAATTTTCGATGATAAGCTTTCCAAAAAGTATTTTCGTTTATTGCCTTTGCTAATTTGCTGTTCTAGTTCGTTTTTGTTTGGTGTACTCACAAATTTTTCCTCCAGCATTCATTATTTCGTTAATGGAATTGCCCCGGCAGCCTCCACAATTTCTTGTCCTTCCCCGCTTAAAATGAATTCCATAAACCTCATTGCCGCTTCTGGAGCATCATCTTTATAGACGAATACAAATGGGCGGGATAATTCATAATTGCCATCCAATACATTGCCCGCTTCTGCTTTCACGCCGTTAATGTCCATAGCTGAAACCGTTTCATCAATATATTCGAATGATATAAACCCTACTGCATGTTTGTTCGTTGCCACCGTTGTTTTAATGTTTCCGTTCCCGCTTGCAACAATAGCATTACGGATCAATTGTCCTGATTCATAGCCGACGATTTCCTGGAAGGCATCGCGGGAACCTGACCCATCCTCACGCGAAACAACAACGATTTCCATATCTTTCCCGCCAACTTCTTTCCAATTAGTGATTTCGCCCGTGAAAATTTGCTTCACTTGTTCCATCGTTAAATCTTTTACTGGATTCGACGGGTGTGCAACGACAACAATGCCATCATAGGCAATTGCTAATTCCTCGATGCCAGAATCGATTTCTTCCTGTTTTAAATCTCGTGACGACATGCCAATTTGCGATACGCCATTCATCGCATTCGTAATGCCTGCCGACGAACCGATCTGGTTGATTTCGATTTTAACTTCTGCTGTTTCTTCATATTTCATTGCCAATTTCTCTGCTAAAGGTCCTACCGATGTCGAACCTGAAATTGTCACTAAATTTTCGCCGCCTCGGCTTGTCCCAGAGAAATCTTCCTCGCTGCAAGCTGTAAGCAATGCCATTAGAATTGTTAGCCCAATGAAGTAAAATGTTTTTTTCAACATACTTCAATCCCCCATCAATATGAATGTTTTTCTATATGGTTTAACAATACATTCACAAAATTAATGGCATGTATGAAACTTGTAAACCTTATGTAAATTGTGAAGGCCGAGTTCAATATTCGTGTAAAACTTATAAATAAATTCAGAAAATTTAAAACGACAGAGGGAGTTTTGTAAATATTTAAGAGTTTTATATGAAAAAACGGGGAATTTTAATTTTTGAATTGAAATAACTGCACATTGAATAGTTGAAATATGTCCAATTTATGTTCATCGCTGTCAATTTTTTTGGTAAAATCCAACAATCCCGGTTATATGATGAAATTTCCGGAAAATTCGTTTACATTCCATTTACACAACACGTAATTGTTTACAAAAATGAAAAGTGCATTCCCGATAAATAGGAATGCACCATTTTAAATAGATTAAGCTTCTAATAATTGGATCGCTTGCTGAACTTGCTCTTCTGTCATGCTGTGACGAACGATGTAACGATTTCGTTCATGTTTCGTACATTCGATTGTACAGCCGCCTAAATGCTTCACTTCATTTTCCTCGGATGCTATAATTTGGGCATTGCACTCTGGGTTTGCACAATTAATATAACGTTCACATGGTGTGCCATCATAATGGTCACGCCCGACGATAACATGCTCAACCTGGTTGATCGGCACTGTAAGACGCTCATCAAACACATACATTTGCCCATCCCAAAGCTGGCCTTTTGCGACAGGGTCTTTTCCGTATGTTGCAACACCGCCATGTAATTGTCCAACATCGCCAAAACCTTCACGCTTCATCCAGCCTGAAAATTTTTCGCAGCGAATCCCGCCAGTGCAATATGTCAGAACATTTTTGCCTTCGAATAACTCGCGGTTTTCGCGTACCCATTGCGGTGTATCACGGAAGTTTTTCACTTCAGGACGAATCGCACCACGGAAATGGCCGACATCATACTCATATGTGTTACGCACATCTAATACGACTGTATTTTCATCTTGCATTTCTGCCAGGAATTGCTCCGGCGATAAATAGCGGCCTGTTAATTCATGCGGATTCACATCTTCTTCAAGCCCTAAATTTACAAGCTCAGGACGTGGCCGAACATGCATTTTCTTGAATGTATGGTCTTCCGCTTCATCGATTTTGAATACGATCCCCTCAAACAATGGATGTGCTTCCATCATCTCGATATAAGCTTTAGTTTGCTCGATCGTCCCGGATACAGTACCATTAATCCCTTCATGCGCCACTAAAATACGGCCTTTTAATCCAATCTCCTTGCAAGCAGCTAAATGCTCTGCCGAAAAAGCGGCTGGATCTTCAATCGTTGTGTAATGATAATACAATAATACTTGATAATTCATGTTTTCCACCTATCATTCAATATATTTGCAGGATATACCTGATAGTTTTAAACTACCTTCCAATGATAAATTATTGTACAATCATTTCCTATCGGTAATTAGTCTGAAGTTTTAAGGGAGTTTTTCCTTTTATTTTCGAAAAAGCATTGAATTCTCGTCGAAGCAATATAGAGTAAAATGTCAAACAGTTGCCCGTACCCAACATCCAATACTTTCTTATTGGCTACGAGTCGAGCTGCTTCTTCGTCAAAAATCGATTCCCCGCTTGGCTCTGTAAGTGTGGAGTTCCAACTATATGCGGCTGGATCCAACCCGTTAATGTCGCGGGATCAGTTAATTGCATAAATATGCCCTCCTCCGCTCTCGTTGTATAGCAATCCATTTTTTGAATATATTTTCATAGAATTTATTTCATAAGAAAATAAAAATACCCCTCTTAATTTTGTGTTTAAAAGGGGTGGAAATAATCTAACGGTGCATATTTGATGCCATAAATGTTATAACATCATCTTCCTGTATTGAATTTACTGCAATTTTATTACGCTGTATTTTTCCGCAAGCAACACACTCATGTACAACTTGATACCCTTTCTTTCCGGAATAATCAAGCCTTATCGGTTTCATTAAGCCTTGGCAATTACTCAATCGGTCGCCAGGAAGATTGTCCAAATGCTTTGAATATAAACAAGATGGACAATGATTTCTAAAGCTCCCGTTTGTTAATGACTCAACTTGCGCATGGCAATTTTCGCAT
This sequence comes from Solibacillus silvestris, assembly GCF_051967575.1. Taxonomy (NCBI): domain Bacteria; kingdom Bacillati; phylum Bacillota; class Bacilli; order Caryophanales; family Caryophanaceae; genus Solibacillus; species Solibacillus silvestris. The sequence goes on along the minus strand of NZ_JBQCJW010000037.1, from coordinate 21,534 downwards.
TGAAAAGCTGTATTTTCAGTTATTCTGCTCAACGTATCTTCCTCCAAGATGAATGATTTCATCTGAAGAAAGGGTTCCGTTTCGTTTTCCTACCTAACAAGATAGTTTCAGGCTTTTAAAGGATAGTGACAAATTCACCGTCTTGTTCTGCAAAACGATTACTTCTAGTTCCTGCTTCACAAAAGCTTATTGCATCTTTTGATCCGGACCACGATTTATTTTATGATTTTACATCAACCACTGTAAGACAGACTGCTCCACCTTCCACTAGTAAGTGTTTTCCTCTAATCACTGACATTGGCATTCGTTCCCTAAAAGACACGTTTGTCGTTAACTAATTGGTACATAACAACACTCCGTTTCACACTTAAAAATCAAGACTATTTCCATAAACAATTATAGCAGGAATGCAAAAGGACAGTAAAAAATATTCGCCCATGCTGAACAGTGCTCCTCTCAATCACTAAGCCATTTCAGTTTCATATCATACTCTAAGCAACCAAGCTGATTGAAATGGTTTGCTATAATGCAGAAATACATATTTTCCTCTTCGTTTACATCAGCCTTACGCAGCGCAGCATTCGCGATATATGCTACCTCTTCCCCACGTGCAAATATTGTATTGAAGGCACGCACCCGCATGTTCTGATCTGAATCAAACATAGCAAACAACAGCTCATCTGCCGGAATAGGCTCACTTAAATGAGCATATGGATCTTCATAAGTAGCGCAATAAATCCGCTCTCTTGCCTCCTCATATGTATCGCCAAGCAATACACCATCAGCGAAAATCCCTCTGTCCGTTTGCGACAGGCTAGCCAAATCAATCCCCATAAAGCGACTATTGTTTACTATATAGTATTTGTCATCCTTGTTTAGCGCAGCAGCATATTCACTCCATGTAGCGATTGTTCCTCGTTCAATATAAACAGAAGGGCGATACAGGCAATTTGCCATGACATCTTTAAAGAAAATCGTCCATTCCGCAAACCGGCTGCCAAAACTGGATAAAACACGCAATGCAAACCCTTCTTCATTTTTTACTAGTTCATCATATATGTAATATCCTTCGAGCTCTCCCTCTGTTTGTGCACTATGAAAAACAAGCTGCACGATAGACTCTACTGTAAACCCGCCGCTCATGTCCAATAGAAGCGTGAATTCATTTCCTTGTTGCTCAGCATTCAGAATTTTGCCATCATGGAGCGACTGTTGGAATACATGCTGTGCAGACGGATGGAAACATTCGACAATTGCTTCACGCATCTCATAAACAGCATTTCCATTCGTTGTGAAATGTGCAATTATCCCATTGCTCCACTTTTCAAATTCAGCCATTAAGGCGTTATTTTGAAATAAAATCCGCTCGATAATTTCCTGGCGAAATGTATGCGGCACTATATCGATGTACTCGGCAAGTTGCTCATATAAAATTTCTTTAAATTCAGCATCAACTTCCTCTTCTTCAAATGGATATATAGAAGCTGCGTTGAATTCTTCCTGCAGTTCGCGTGTTAAGAAAAACATCGTCCCACTCCCTCTCTCTTTTAATGAATACCTACAATCCTTTAAACAACCAGGAAGGCTTTATGTATGATTGTAACAAAATTATCCATTTGCTGAAATACAAAAACGCAACCCATATACTATGAGTTGCGTTTGCTTTAGTTTATAAACCGCATTTCAGCTGCGCGCCACAGTTTGTACATGTGTTGCAGCCGCCCATTTCCTCTACCGTACCTTGTCGGCAAACCGGGCATGTATTGCCAACTTCAGAACCAATTGTTACGTCTGTATCTGTTAACGGTTTAATTGTATCCACTAACACAACTTGACGTTTTACTTGTTCTTCCGTTTGTTTTAATTCCTCAAACTCCAATTGCTCATCTGTATTCGATTCTTCCGCTTTAAGCGTCAGTACTTGTGTATCGCGAGATCCATCGACATACACTGTACCGCCTTTAGCACCTCCGCGGTATAGACGCTCGTACACTTTTTGTACTTGCTCTACCCCATAGCCTTTTGGCGCATTTACTGTTTTCGAAATTGAAGAATCAATCCAGTTTTGAATGATGCATTGAACATCTGCATGTGCTTCAGCAGAAAGCTCCATTGATGATTTAAACCAGTCCGGTAAATTATCTTCATCCACCCCCGGGTTCGCATCTAAATACTCTTTCACGATCTCGGCTTTTACTTCAATAAACTTCCCTAAACGACCTGAACGGTAGTAAGTGAAGCTGAAGTAAGGTTCAAGCCCTGTCGCAACTCCGACCATTGTACCTGTACTCACTTTTGTTACTCTCTAATTTTAGAGGGCGGGACTATTATCACCCGCTCCATATGTCGCCATATGGGTCAGACTATATCATCAACCATTTTTAATGGTGCTCGGCGTGTAGTCGTTGGGGGGTCAGCCACGACTTCCCTGCGGATTGTCTGGTAGATAATTTCTTATCAACACTTTTACATTTTTACCTTTATGTTGCTGGCAAAGCTAGGTAGTAAAAGATACGCCAGGGTTTCCCGCATATAGCCAAGTTTACGCTACATTTTTACAAATGTACGGGGCAACTTGTTTACCCGTAGGTGCAACCGTCAATAAATGCGAGTTACGAATACCGTTTGCCACAATATTTTCGCGAATATGCTGTGGCATTTTTTTCATGAAGCCTGTGTTAATGAATGCTTCACGAAGACGTGCTGTTTCAGTTTCTGTTTGTCCTTCAAGGAATGGAAAGCTGCCGCGCTCTGTTGCCAGTTCAACTGACTCTTCATAAGCAGCAACCGCAATTGTCCTGAAGATTTCATCGACAAGTGCATTGCCTTCTTCAGAACCGTATTCTTTTTCACAGTAGATCAACAGATCAGCAAGACCCATTACACCAAGACCAACTCGGCGTTCACCAAGTGCCTGCTTTTTGTTTTCTTCCAGGAAGTACGGTGTTGCATCGATCACATTATCCTGCATCCGTACGCCAACTTTTACCGTTTTGCGTAACGCCTCAAAATCAACTGTTTTCGTTTCTTTGTTTGCAAACTTCGCCAAGTTAACAGCAGCCAAGTTACAAACGGAATATGGTGCGAGGGGTTGTTCCAGTAATTTATGTTACCCTATAGGCTTTTTATCCTATAGTTCTTACACTTGTTATTCGTGCAAGTTCAGCATACATTTTCATTGCAAGTTGCAATGTCGCGGTCTCGTGGATAGATTATATTCTCAAATGATGAGGTTCACTATCTATGCGTTGCCCCTGACGAAAATTTTACAATTCGTCTTCGGTTCGGATTAGCGAATTATCAAAGAAATCTTTTTTATAATTACTTTTCAGCCTTCCCGCTTCATCCCGCGATGTTTAACGTGAGGCGAACTCCACCACACGGATTTGTCGCAACAACTTTCTGACCGTACGCTTTTGCGTTTGTCATGTCGTTTGCGTTATCAATGAAGAAAATCCCCGGTTCTGCTGCATATGTTGCGCAGACATTGATTAAATTCCACAGTTCTTTTGCTTTGATTGTGCGATATGTACGCACTGGGTAACCAAGTTTCTCCCATTCGCGAACATCGCCAACTTCATGCCATTTTTCGTTGTAATCTTTCATTTGCTCTGGCGTATAGTTTGCTACGTCCGGGAAACGCAACGGAAACTCCTCATCGTTTTCTACAGCATCCATAAACTCTTTCGTTAATGTAACCGAAATGTTTGCCCCTGTTAAAAAATCCGGATTATGGACTGAATACGTCCCGCCATCACGCAGCTTCGTTTCAGCATCACGAATAATCGCTTCGTTAAAACCGCCAAAACCTTCAATATTTTTATAGTTCACAATGCCTTGATACATTGCATCTTCCTGCTGTGTTAAAGGCTTGAATTTTAATTTTTCTTTTGCTAAGCGGATAATTGATTCATCTTCTGTATTTTCGATCAAATAACGCAGAATACGCGGGTTTTGCATTTTTGAAATGATAAACTCCACAATGTCCGGATGCCAATCTGCCAGCATGATCATTTGAGCGCCCCTGCGACTTCCACCTTGCTCAACAAGATGTGTCAGCTTGGCAATATCATCAAGCCAGCTTACAGACCCGCTTGACTTACCGTTGACACCGCGCGCCAGTGTGTTACGCGGGCGAAGTGTCGAACCGTTCGTACCAACCCCACCGCCGCGGCTCATAATTTCCATTACTTGCTTGCGGTGATCACTGATGCCTTCACGGGAATCGGCAACAAATGGCATAACATAACAGTTAAAAAATGTTACTTCTGTTTCTGAACCTGCCCCGTAAATAACACGGCCAGCAGGGATAAAGTTCATCGACACAAGCTCTTCGTAAAATTTCCCGAACCATTCTTTGCGCTTTTCTTCTGTTTTTTCAACTGAAGCCAAGCCTGTCGCATTCCGTTTCGCAATTTGCTCATAAAAAATTTCGAGCGGCTTTTCAATAATATCCAATGAGCGTTCGATAATACCCGTCGTTTGCTCTTCGCCTTCCAAAACATGACGGTAATCTTCTTCGATTTGAATGAGTGCCGTCTTCTTCTCCTGGTGAATTGATTGAATAGTTCCAAGTCCGCGCGCCGGGAATTTAGGATCTTGTTTCACTGTCAGAACGACAAAATCCCCCGGTTTCAATGTTTTCTTTTCCGTATCTTTAAAAGAATAACGGTCAATCATTACAAGACGAGATACACCTTTATGCGTAATATGCATATCCGGTGTTATCGGATGCACTTGAGGAAATTGCTCAATATCTTGATTTAATTGATTGACTTGGATGGATTGTTCTAAAACACTTGCCACCGCGTAAGCCCCCCTTTGAATAATTTAATAATTTTAAGGTTCCCTTCACGAATGTAAATTAAACACAACTTATACCATATATTGTGCTTATTTGTTCAACAACATTCTATATGTTGGGTTATATAATTTCACTTAAAAAAGATTACAATAAATCTTTTTTTCAAACAAGGGCTTGATTTTTTTCCTTTTCTGTTGAATCCATCTATATCAACGTTTCTAGTATAAAAATTTTTTTCTTGAAAACAAAAACAAATGTTCGCAATCTATTTTTTGAAATTCCACTCATCCGTCAAATATTTCTTTTGCATTAATTGTTCAACATATTGTGTCTGCTGTTCTGTTAATTCATAAGGAATTAGTTCTATATTCAATGCTTCCTCAAACCCTTTCGAAAAAGCGTCCACACATTGTTCAATTGTAAACGGAATGTCGACGAACTGATTCATTGCCACTGCCTTTTCAGGTAATTTTTTTCGCATTCTTTCTTTTTCCTCAGCAGAATCAAAATTAAATACCGACAATAATAATTCTTCATTTAAATCCAATAATATGGCTCCATGCTGTAAAATAACGCCTTTTTGACGTGTTTGCGCACTGCCTGCCACTTTTTTTCCTTCGACAACTAGCTCATACCAGCTCGGTGCATCAAAGCAGACCGCGCTCTTCGGCTTTTTCAGGTCATCTAATTGTTCCTTTGTTTCAGGCACACTAAAATAGGCATTCAATCCTAATTTACGGAAGCCTTGTAAAATCCCTTCACTAATGACACGGTATGCCTCTGTCACTGTTTCAGGCATGTTTGGATAGCTTTCTGAAACGATGACGGAATACGTCAGCTCCTGATCATGCAAAACTGCCCGTCCACCTGTAGGACGGCGAATGAAGCCTAATTGCTGCTCCTGTACAGCCTGCAAGTTAATATCTTTATGTACTTGCTGAAAATAGCCGATTGATAATGTTGCAGGATTCCATTCATAAAAACGGATGACAGGAGGAAATTCGCCTTCACTGTGCCAATCCATCAATGCCTCGTCTAACGCCATATTATATGCTGGACTACATGGGCCCGAATTAATAAAATACCATTGTTTTTTCAAAATTTCTCGCCTCCACTCATTCATTTTAACAAACTGGCTCGACTATCTCTAGTTCATCTCTTATAATAAGAAGTACAGAAAGAAAGGGGCAATATCGCTGTGACAATTTTATATACGATACTAGGAATTTTAGTAGTAATCGTCGCTTATGTAGTCATCAATTCAATGCGCTTAAAAAAAGCCGTAACAAATTTAACACAGGAGCAATTTATTGAAGGCTATCGCAAAGCTCAATTAATCGATTTACGCGAACCGAAAGAATTCGAAGCCGGCCATATTTTAGGTGCCCGAAACATTCCTATGACACAATTCAACACGCGTCATAAAGAAATTCGTCCAGACTTACCAGTGTATCTCTACTGCCAAAACTCTGGTCGTAGCGCCCGCGCTGCATTAACTTTAAAGAAAAAAGGCTATAGCCAACTTTACCAACTGCAAGGCGGCTTCAAAACCTGGACAGGCAAAGTAAAATCGAAAAACTAATCATAAAAGCTCTCTACACGCTAGAGGGCTTTTTATTGTGGGTTTCTACCATTATATTGTTACACGTAAGAAGTCTAACCTTAGTCAAAGAAAAAAGGTCAGAAACAGCTCTGACCTCTTTTTTGCATCATTTTTATGAAATCGTTACTTCTTCTTGCTTTTTATAGCGCAACACTGGCGTACGTGCAGCGCGTGTTTCGTCTAAACGATTGACTACCGTTGTATGAGGAGCTTCCTGAACCAATGCTGGATTATCGATTGTTTCTTGTGCAATTTGAATCATCGCATCACAGAATGCATCCAATGTTTCTTTCGATTCTGTTTCTGTCGGCTCAATCATAATTCCCTCTTCCACATTCAACGGGAAGTAAACTGTTGGTGGATGGTAGCCGAAGTCAAGCAGACGTTTTGCGATATCTAATGTACGAACGCCCAATTTCTTTTGACGGCGGCCTGACAATACGAATTCATGCTTGCAATGACGGTCATACGGCAAATCATAATGCTCTTCTAAACGACGCATCATGTAGTTTGCATTCAACACTGCATATTCTGTAACTGCTTTTAACCCATCTGGACCCATTGTACGGATGTACGTATATGCGCGTACATTAATGCCGAAGTTACCGTAATATGGTTTTACGCGACCGATCGACTGCGGACGGTTGTAATCGAAGTGGAATGTGCCATCTTCTTTCTTCACCAATACCGGCTTTGGCAAGAATGGGATTAAATCTGCTTTTACCCCTACTGGACCCGAACCTGGACCACCTCCACCATGCGGACCTGTAAATGTTTTATGCAAGTTTAAGTGAACACAGTCAAAGCCCATGTCGCCTGGACGCGCTTTGCTCATTACAGCATTTAAGTTTGCGCCGTCGTAGTAAACTTTACCTCCGACACTATGCACAATTTCAGCCATTTCTATAATATTTTCTTCAAATAATCCTAATGTGTTCGGGTTTGTCAGCATTAATGCAGCTGTATCGGGACCGACAACACGGCGTAAATCGTCTAAATCGACTAAGCCATCCTCGCCTGATTTAATCGTAATTGTTTCAAAGCCAGCCACCGTTGCAGAAGCCGGGTTTGTACCATGTGCCGAATCAGGGACGATTACTTTATTGCGGTGCCCTTCTCCATTTGATTCATGGAATGCACGGATCATCATTAGCGCTGTCCATTCCCCATGTGCACCTGCTGCTGGCTGTAATGTCACTTCATCCATCCCTGTAATTTCTTCCAGTGATGTTTGTAAATCATAAAGCAGCTCCATTGCCCCTTGTACCGTTGACTCATCCTGTAATGGGTGAATATTGGCAAAACCAGAATAACGTGCAACAGTTTCATTAATTTTCGGATTGTATTTCATTGTACATGAACCTAACGGGTAGAAACCTGAGTCTACACCGTGGTTACGGCGTGAAAGTGCTGTATAATGACGCATGATATCTAACTCCGAAACTTCCGGCAGATCAGCTGCTTCCTGGCGTACTAATTCTTTTGGCAAGAGCTCTTCAAGATCAAAGTCAGGTACATCAAGAGCCTCTAGATTGTAGCCGATACGACCTGGCTTTGTAATTTCGAAAATGAGTGATTGGTTTTCGTTATGCATTGTAAGCCCCCATTTCTGCAACTAATTGCTCGATTTCTTCCTTTGTACGAATTTCCGTAACAGCAATTAGTGCATGATTTTCTAATTCCGGATAAACACGACCTAAATCAAAACCGCCAATAATACCTTTTTCGATTAATGCTTTGTTTAACTGTGTTACATTATGTCTCGCATTAACGACGATTTCATTGAAGTGCGCCCCTTGATAAACAACTTCAAAACCAGCTGCTTCAAATGCATTTTTTGCAAATCGTGTTTTCACGATATTTTGTTTCGCCATTTCCTGCATCCCCTGTTTTCCGAGAGCCGTCATTGCAACAGATGAGGCAAGTGCAAGCAATGCTTGGTTGGAGCAAATATTCGATGTCGCTTTATCACGGCGAATATGCTGCTCACGCGCTTGCAATGTTAATACATAACCACGGCGTCCGTCTTGGTCTACTGTTTCTCCAACTAAACGACCTGGCACTTTACGCATTAATTTATTCGTTACGGCGAAGTAACCGCAGTGTGGGCCACCGAACGCTTCCGCGATACCGAATACTTGCGCATCACCTACTGTAATGTCCGCACCTAATTTTCCGGGTGGTGTTAAAACGCCAAGTGCCAATGGGTTGGCAGACACGATAAATAATCCCTTTGCTTCATGTGTAATATCTGCAAGTGGCTGCAGGTTTTCGATTTGACCAAAGAAGTTCGGATATTGCACTATGACACCAGCTGTTTGGTCATCAATCAACCCTTTTAATGCATCGATATCCGTCACACCATCTTTAGCCGGGATTGTTACAACTTCAATTGATTGGCCATATGCATACATTGCGACAACATCTTTATATTCTGGATGTACTGCCCCAGAAATCAATAATTTATTGCGACGTGTATGGCCCGCAGCGAGCATTCCTGCCTCTGCCAACGCTGTACCGCCATCGTACATGGACGAGTTGGCGATATCCATCCCTGTCAGCTCCGCAATCATCGTTTGGAACTCAAAAATCGCCTGCAGCTCACCTTGCGAAATTTCGGGCTGGTAAGGTGTGTATGCTGTATAAAACTCTGAGCGCGATATGACATGATCGACAATAACCGGCTTGTAGTGATTGTAGACACCCGCACCTAAAAACGATACATTGCTTGCTGTATCTTTATTTTTAGCCGCCATTTGAGACAATTCTTTCATTAACGCTGCTTCAGATTTTGCTTCTTTGATTTTATAATTCCCTTGGAAGCGAACTTTTTCCGGTATATCCGCAAAAAGCTCATCGATTGTAGCAACTCCGATACGGTCTAACATTTCTTGCTTGTCTTGTTCCGTCATAGGTAAATAACGATGTTTCATTGTTAACCCTCTTTTCAAAATTTTTATTTACTGCGTTTATAAAATGGTGTTTCCACGATTGCTGCTTTCGCTTTATTTTTGCGAACTTCAATTTCTACTTCAATTCCAACTTCCGCGAATTTTGCGTCAATTAACGCTAAACCGATATTGCGTTTTGTCATCGGCGATTGCGTACCTGTTGTAACTTCGCCAATTTCTACGCCATCTTTGAATACTTTATAGCCATGACGCGGAATTCCTTTGTCGATCATTTCAATGCCGACTGATTTACGTGAAAGTCCCTTTTCTTTTTGTTCAATTAAAGCTTGCTGCCCGATAAATTGCGGGTCTTTTGCCAGTTTCACCGCAAAGCCAATTCCAGCTTCGAGCGGAGATATATCTTTTGATAGTTCTTGACCATATAATGGTAAGCATGCTTCAAAGCGCAATGTATCGCGAGCACCTAAACCGGCTGCTACAACTCCCTTGTCTTTTCCGGCTTCTAAAATTTTGTTCCAAAGGTCAACAATCGCCTGTGGTGTGCCGTAAATTTCAAAACCGTCTTCACCTGTATAGCCTGAGCGGGATACAAGCACGGAATGTCCGCCTACATCTACATTATCTTGGAATTTGAAATATTTAATTGTCGCCAAATCCATAGATGTCAGCTTCTGTAACACTTCCTGCGACAAAGGGCCTTGCAGTGCGATTTGGGCATATTCATCTGAAGCATTGGTAATTTTCACATCACCTTCTAGATGCTGCTGCAGCCATTCAAAGTCTTTTTCAATATTAGCCGCATTCACACAAAGCAAATAACGGTCATCCGCTAAACGATATGTTAATAAATCGTCTACAACACCGCCGCTTTCATAGCATAATGCGCTATATTGCGCACCGCCAATTGCAATTTTGGAAATATCATTTGAAAGCATCTTTTGTAAATACGAAAGCGCATCCGGTCCTTCCACAAAAATTTCGCCCATATGGGAAACATCAAAAAGGCCAGCTCGGTTTCGCACTGCATCATGTTCTTCCTTGATTGAAGAAAATTGCACCGGTAATTCCCAACCACCAAAATCGATTGTTTTCCCACCATATTTTGCATATTCATCAAAAAGTGGTGTACGTTTTAATTCATTTGCCATGTTCATGTCCTCCTTAAGTATGTATGATTGTAGACCGATCATTTGAAAAGGGAACTGTATTTTGCATAAATATAACGCGAAACACTGCCTTTTTTATAGACTTTTCAGAAAGCAACTGCTTTCTTCTCCATAAAAAAAGACAGACGAATCCCTTTTCCGAGATTCTCTGTCCTTGCACCTGAAAGTTACACCTAAGTTTGATTATCTATCACATTTTAGGCTTTCCCCGTTGGTGGCTGCAATAAATTCCATGCAGCGCTCTCCAGAGTTGCGTCCAATACGAGTCTTTTTGCCTGAGAGATTCATAGCTGCGCTATTTGCTCCTTCGGCGACGTGACTTCACGTTCTCTCCCCGTACCATCATCCGCGTCAGTTTCTTTAACTAAATTTATAACTTAACTCTTAGCAATATCCTAACATTGAACACATTGAAAACGCAATCTTTTTTTGTTTTTAGTTAAAACACGAATTATATCAAAGAAATAATAGAAATCATTCGCCTTTCAGTCTGTTTACTTGGAAAGCAATATATTCGACAATTTGCCTTAACGTTCTACTTGCCGTAAGCACTTGTATATGGCCTGCTTCCCTATAAAACTTTCTGCGATAGTAATACAGCTCTTCTAACTCCTCTTCTGTAGATTTCTGTACAATGGGGCGGTTTTTGTCATTGCGGATGCGCATATAAATGTCCTCAAATTTTGCATCCAGAAAAAAAACAAGGCCTGTATGACGCATAATTTTACGGTTCTCTTCGTTAACTGCCACTCCACCACCTGTTGCGATAATGCATGCTTCATCACGGAAACTTTTTAAAAAATCCGTCTCGATTTCCCGGAAATGCGCTTCTCCGTATTTCTCGAAAATTTCTGGAATCGTCATTCCTTGCTGCCGGACAATTTCATGGTCCATATCGTAATAAGGCATTTTCAAGAAATAACTTAAACGTCTACCAATCGCACTCTTTCCGCATCCCATAAATCCAACTAAATATATTTTTCGCATGCTGTTCACCTTCTTCTAATTACGAGCTACTCAATTCATACCATCTTCCGTGTAATTGCAGCCGAATTTGGCTTTGTGTTCAGGACCTCAAGCCGTGGGTCAGACAACTGTTGCCGCATCATTCGACAACAGCTGTCTTCCTTTATCGGAATACATGCCCAAATTCGTCATATTACCGGGGCTTTCACTTCTTTTCAATAAATGCTTGTACTATTGCTAATAGAGAGGAATACTTGCATTCACTTTCCCGTCTATCGGAATAGGTGCCCTCTACTGAAAAGAGTTGAACTTCAATGAGTATTTAGTATGTTTATCGTAGCACGAACGTAAATAGATTCCAACGAATTATAAATTTTTAGTTGGGCAAAAAATGCATTCGTATATAAAATTGCAGCCCCCGTAACAATAAATAATAACAGTACGGCCAATAAAAATAACGCGCCTCTTTCATTCCGGAGCCATTGGTAAGACGAGCGCTCTTTGTCGCTCGGTTCCATCCTGCATCACCACTTTCATATTTATTTCATGTCCTGCAACATGTAAATGCCAATTGCGAACATGCGGCAGCATTATTTCATTCCCGCCTTTATTCGATCTTTTCCGTAAATGGTGCTCTGATTTATCAAATATAAATAGCCGATCACTTGGATCATTCAAAATTTCAAGTTGCAATTTGTTTGAATCCAATATTTTTCCGGATGCCGAGTTCATATTATATTGATGCAAATCATAAATGAAAAATTCCCAATTCACATCATCGTTCATTTGTTGTAATTGCTGAATATCCCGCACCCAGACGAAGATAAGAAGACTGATCGAAGCGAATAAAAAGAAGACGGCTAATTGAAACAGACTTTCCAATAATGTAAATCCTCTCTCGTTCAATCTGCTTCTGATCATACGCATAGCTCCTCTTCCAGCCCATCTGCTTCAAACATGACACAAATATGGCTGCCATCATAAACCCAACTGAACAGAGTATCATCAATTTGCTGTATTCCCGAATATTCTCCATATCTCGCATATTTCAGCGCACCGATGAAAGCGGCCTCCGCTGCATGTGCTTGCACTTTTTGAACCGCGATTTGCTGCTTCATATTATACGTGAGGGGAATGATCGTCGAAGAGAGAAAAAATAAAATGACGACCGCTAACAATGTTTCCACAAGTGTTATGCCCTGTTGCCCCATGAAAAACCTCCTTATCCAAAATTCTTCCTTTCCCGATATTAATCGAGTACTGATAGCTCACATTTTCGAAATGATAGGTTAGCCTGCCGAATGCCTGAACATTTCCTCTCGTATTAAAGATGAGGCTAGAGCCGGGCGTCGACAAAAATAATTCAACATGGCGGGGTAAACGTTGGTCATACAAATGTACAGGCTGATTGCGTTCCTTTATTATGATGCGATTACAATTTACGACTTGAAAGCTATGCGGGCTTCCCGTTTCGATCGAGCTCAGCTGTGCCATTCTTATTAACAATTCGTTTTGACTCATGACTTGTTTCTCCGTATAGTCGACTAATGGCTCATGGGAAAAATATAAAATTGCAGATTGAACAATTAAAAAAATTGCCAGGACAACAAGCATTTCCAAAAGCGTAAATCCTCGTTCATCGTTCAATAATGCTTTTATTCTATGTTTTATCGGACTCATTGGAATCACGCTTCTTCGATGGACCGATCACTTTCCCATCTTCTATTTGTATTTGTGTATTATCCGGGCACCTCAAATCCTCTTCGACAATATACTTTTCATTTACTAAATCGGAAATCGAGCTTGGGTATTCCTTTTTGTCCAGTTTATAAGCCTCCACTTGCCCTTGCAGCATTAGAATATATGCATCGCATCCTTTTTCATCAATTGAAGCGAAATGCCGTGATACATTTGGTATAGTCACTAATATTAAGATCGAAATAATCAATAGCACTACAAGCATTTCTACTAGCGTAAATCCTTTTTCATTTTTCATCTATTTCACCTCTTCTTATATAAAGTCGATTACATCATACATAGGAATCAAAATGCTTAAATATGCGGCAATTACACAAATAGCGATAATAATGAAAAGCAGGGGCTGGATGATCGCCAATAAACGTTCGATTATTTTTTGGAGCTTTTCATCAAGAAGCTCGCAATATAAGATCAGTTCCCGCCCTAATAATCCACTTGCCTCGCCATGTGCAATGAAATGCTCAAATTTCGGGTAAAAATAGCCGACAACTTCCGCCGCACGCGCCAAAGAATCACCGATCAGTATGCGCTGCTGCAAAGTATTGGCAATGTATGCAATTTGCTTTTGATGCTGCTGGGATTTTAAATGGTCGAATGCATTTTGCAAGGAAAACCCTGCCAATAATAAATTGCCTAAATGACGGGAAAACTGCCTCGTCAATATTAAACGCCAAAAAAGGCTGATGAATGGGAGCTTAAATAAAATATGGAGTTGCAAGTCTATGCGTTTCTTTCGCACATATAAAACAAAACCCAAGAAAACAATGCATAGTACTAATGCTGCACCGACAATATAGTCTGGCATATGGAGGAAAAATGTCGACCATTGAATACTTGCTGACACTTCTTCATTCACCCTTGATGTCACGACAGATGATATATTCGGCAAGAAATACGTCCGAAATGCCAAAAACAGCATAATCAAAAATGAAAATAAGACGAGCGGATACGACATCACCTTTAATAGTTTCGCCTTCGCTTGTTGTTGAAAAGCGAGCTGTTTTGCGACAATTTGAATGGATTCGCTCAATCTCCCTGTCATTTCCGCCAATTCAATCGTTACTAAATATTGCTTGTCCAGACATAAAAACTGAAAAACCTGTGTCGCACTGCCTCCACTATGCAAAATATTTGAGATTTCTTGCTGAATGGGTTCATAATGTTTTACATGATAAGGAAGCAGCATCTCAATACTATGCGCAAATGTATATCCTTCGTTTAACAATGTGGAAATGCGTTGGAGCAATGTAGGAAATTCGGAAGGCTTGATGATCGCTTTTTGAAGCAAAGCTGTGGATTGGACATGTCTAAGTAGAGGTATATTCATAGCAATCTCCTTGCAATTTTGCTATTTGTCCGGCGAATGTTTCGTCAAATGGCAATGTATAGCTTCTTGCATTTGAAATGGAGTCAATCGCCGCCTTTAACTGTTCATCTGTCAAAAATTCAAAAATCGCTTTATAGCCTATGTCATTCGTTTCTATTAAGCGCTGCGAGACGATTGCCCTTAACATTTGCCTCATCTCCTCTAACGAAACTGATAGATCATTGAGCCGATAAATACAATTAACAGTATCTTTTGCATGAATAGTCGATATGACCAAATGTCCCGAAAACGCTGCTTCCATTGCGACTTTTGCCGTCTCCCTGTCGCGGATTTCGCCAAGCATGATCACTTCAGGAGAATGCCGTAATATCGCTTTTAAACCGGCGGAATACGTAATGCCCGCACGTTCGTTCACTTGGATTTGCAAAAGCTGTTCCTGCGCGCTTTCAACCGGGTCTTCCAATGAAATAACATGTCGCGACAAATGATGTGCACAATAATGCAACAATGAATACAATGTCGTCGTTTTGCCAGTCCCTGTAGCCCCGCTAATTAATATTAATCCACTTTCCATTTGTGCCAGCTTATACAGCTGCTCAACACTTTCCTGAAAATGACATATGGTTTGCAATGGTAATGTGTAGTTTTGGCGCAGAATTCGGATCGCTAAACTTTCTTTATAAAAACTGGATGGCAATGTTGAAATTCGGAAAGCATACATCGAAGGATCAATAAACTTTTGAAAGGCGCCGCTTTGAGGTTTTCGTTTTTCACTAATATCGAGGGAAGATAAAAATTTGAAATAGGAAATCATGCGAGTGGCAAGCTCGGCAGGCAGCTCATCTGCTTTTTCAAACCGGCCGTACTTTCTCAGCAGAAGATCATAGCAAACTTCTCTAGGTATTAAATGAATATCTGTTGCTTCCAGTTTCGCCGCATTCGCCAAGAGCCCCAAACATTTTTGTTCAATGATAGATTGCTGCTCGATTGAAATCACCTCTTCAACTATATATTTTATTCTTATTGCAATTATAGAACGGTATATGGAAAATTTACATAAAAATGCAGAAAATTTCTTTTTATAGGATATTTTCTATTAAAATTAACAAATTTGAAGGCGATTCATGTAGAATAATAGAAAAGTAGGTTTTTTATTTTAATTTTCAGCAAGGTGGAGGTGAACAATATGATACATCCAATCAAGATTACTAGTACACTAGCAGACGAAACACGATTTTCCATTTATGAATATATGCTGCAGTATAAACAATATGTTTCCGTCCAGGAAATTGCCGAACAATTTGGAATCCACTCAAATGTGGCACGTTTACATTTAACAAAGCTTGCGGAAATCGGTGCAATATCAGCCGAATATTTAAAAACAGGAAAAGGCGGCCGACCCGGCAGAGTATATAAAGTAAAGCAGGAAGGGATTAATTTAAGTTTCCCAAGGCGGGATCAATCATCATTAATCAAATGGTCGCTTGATCTGATCGATGAACTCGGGGATATAGCGTTAAACAAGGCAATAGAGATTAGCTATCGGGACGGGAAACAATCAATGCTCGAACAAATGAATGCTTTGAAAAGAAAATTTCCGTTAACTTTTGATGATAAGCTTGCTTTATTAACGAATAGCGCAAAATTAATTGGCTATGTACCGGAAGTTATCGAGCAGCAACATTCAAAAACGCTGATTTTTTCTATTTTCAATTGTCCATTCCATGAGCAATTGACAAAATACGGGCAAATCGTTTGTCAATTGCATGAATCCTACTTACACGGACAAGTCGACACTTTGTTCGAAAAAAACGAATTCGCACAAGTGGAAAGCATGAAAAATGCATGTGAATTTTGCAAATACAAAATTGCAGTACACAATTAATGGAAAAAAACACGCGATTGTCACAACTCTTCCATAAGTTCCAGTTTACATTATTGAGAAACTTGATTTATAATGGATAAGAGATTATTCTATTTTTTCGTAAAAGGAGGGGAATTCTTCATGAGCAATATGTATAAAGTTATGGCATTCTGGACTGCTATTTTCGCCGTTATGTTCTACCTTGGCGGTATGAACGAGGTTTCGCTATTATTCGTAGGTAATACAGGTTTATTCTTATTATTAGGCTTCTTAAATCTTTCAGAACGCATGTACATGTACATTTTCGGAGCATATTTAACAGTATTCTTCGCTGGATTCACGTATTACACAACGTTCCTTCACACACCGGGTGCCGGACACTAAAAATAAAAACGACTCGCTCTCAGCTAAGAGCGGTCGTTTTTTTTCGGGGGAAAATATAATTACTGCTAGTGTTGATAAAATCCCCGCCATTCCATACATTAAATGTTAAAAACCATTTAAAAACGGGTTTGAATCCATTTCTGTAGCAGGTGTCGTATAGCTGCCGTGTCCCGGATAAATAATCGTATCTTCCGGCAATGATAAAAGCTTATCATGAATTGATTTTAAAAGAGTATTCATCGAGCCGCCGATTAAATCCGTCCGGCCAATACTTTGTTCAAATAATGTATCACCAACAATCGCAAAGCCGTCTTCCTTGAAGATAAAAGATATGCTTCCTGGAGAATGGCCTGGTGTATGGGCAATATCGAAAGAAAAGCTGCCTATTGTCATTTTCCCTTCTGCGCGAATGATATGTTCTTCGTCTGGTTTATTTACAATATAATCCGGCAACTCCGCATATTTCCCGGAACCGTTTTTCATCGGATCCGCTAACCAATCGACTTCCTTTTCATGCACATAAAGCGGGATTTTATACAGCGCCCGTATTGCATCAACTGCCCCAATATGGTCAAAATGCGTATGTGTTAATAAAATCGCCAACGGGTTTAATCCATTTTTGCGCAGCTCACTAATAATGCGCGCCCCTTCTTCTCCTGGATCAAAAATCAGGCAGTCTTTGTTTTTATTGCCTACGATGTAACAATTCGTTTGCACAGGGCCCAGACTATAGCTTCTTATATTCAACATGAAAATCACCTCAGTTCCCATTATACCTTTTTTCGTCATTTCCGATAGAGAAAGTTAATCGTTCAAACAAACGTCATTTTTAGTTCTCGACAAACGAATTGGAAAGCTTTACAATAAAAGAGGAATATTGTTGCGACATTTTTTGGAATGTCCTAAAGGAGTGTCAATTTTTATGAACTTATTAATGGTTATTTTCGGTTTAATTGCAATTTTTGGCGTAGTTGGCATATTCCAATCAATCAAAGAAAAAAACCTTTTAGCTGCAGTTTTCAATGCGTTGGCAGCTGGAGTATTTGGTTGGTTCGTTATTATGACGGTTTTAAATCAAGGCTATCCACCAACACACTAATTGCAAAAACAAGTGAGCTAAAGCGCCGATTAGATTTTGCTTCGTTCAGTCTCCATGTTTCGGGGGCTCCGGTGTTTTAGCCTAGGCAGAGAGAAAACGCAGCGCTATAATGGCGGTGCGTTTTTTCATTCAAAAGGGCTGCTCTTGAAATATTCAAAAGCAGCCCTTTTTTATTTGTAGTTTGAATCGGTCAGCAAATTGCCTGTTTCGGAATCATAGAAACGCAATAAGTCGCCGTTAATAATTTGATCTGAATATTGCAATTCTTGTGTAGCTCGGTCGATATATGGCTGACAGCTTTCTATTCCGATTTCTTCGCCTGATGCCCGATCATAGCATACTTCACCTGCGTATACAAATGAATCTGTAATGAAACGGCCGTCGCGGAAAATGACGAAATCCTCATGTTCTTCCGAGAAAAGGTCTGCACCTAACTGCATATCCCTCGAAGTGTCGATACCTAAAAGATGCAGTAATGTCGGACGAATATCCAATTGTCCTGCTACATTATCCATCACTTGTCCATCATTCGATCCTGGAATATGAATATATAATGGGACAGCTTGTAGTAAAGCACTGTCATAAGGTGTAATTTCTTCTTTGTTTAAATACTTTGCCATCGCTTTATTATGATTTTCGGAAATCCCGTAGTGATCCCCGTACATAACGATAATCGAGTTTTCATATAAGCCCTGTTCTTTTAAATCATCGAAAAATTCCTTCACGGATTCATCCAAATAACGAACTGTTTGGAAATAGCGATTTAATGTACCAGAGTTTGAGTCATATTCCGGAATGAGTATATCTTCCGGATCTAAATAGAACGGATAGTGGTTTGTCAATGTGATTAAACGACTATAAAACGGCTGTGGCATCTCTTTCATTAACGCAGCAGACTGCTCAAAGAAAGGAATATCCTTTAAGCCCCAGTTTACCGATGTTTCTTCTGTTACATTATATGATTCGATATCATAGAACTTATCTAAATTAAACGATTTATAAATCATGTCACGATTCCAGAATGATTTATTGTTCGCATGCATGACATTTGTGAAATAGCCATTTTCCCCTAAACGCTCTGCAAAGGAATTATACGTATTTTCCCCATGTGTAAAGAATACCGCGCCACGACCTAAGCCGTACAGCGAGTTTTCAAAAATAAACTCGGAGTCGGAAGTTTTCCCTAAACCTGTTTGATGATAAAAGTCACTGAAGTAATACGTGTCTTTATCGTTTGTTAATGAATTCAGGAATGGTGTAATAACTTCCCCGTTCATTTCATTATTAATGACAAAAGTCTGCAATGATTCTAATGATACGGCAATAATATTGCGCCCTTCATACTTGCCGAGCATTTCAATATTCGGTTCTGCCTGATTTGCGCGCACATAGTTGTTCACCTCGACAAGTTCACTGCCGTCCGCCAATGCGCGTTGGGCCGATGATTTCGATTGAACGTACACATCGTATAAATGATAGTTGTACGTACCAATATTTTTGACTAACAACTCACGGTCAAATGCACGTGTCAATAATTGCGGGCGTTCTGTCTCAGCTAAACCTAAGTTTAAAAATAATACCGCCGCCGTCATGACAAAATAAGCTTTACGTGCATCTTTTCGGACAGGAAACAAGTTGTCTTGCGCTTTTGGCAATAGCTTCACAGCAATTAAAATAAACACTACATCAACAAAATAAAAAATGTCCGTCCAGTTAATAATTGCAGCGGCAGATGTTCCTAATTCCCCAAAGTTGCTCGTTTGAAATAATACCGGCAATGTTACAAAGTCGTTATAGAAACGGTAAAACGCAACGTTTCCATATAAAACGAACGCCAATAATATACTTCCGCCTACGATATAACGATTTCTTGCCTTTTGCGATTTTAAAAATAAAGCCAATCCATAGAAGAATAATAAAAAGCTTAATGGATTGATAATCAAAATTAACAATTGCATTGCATTTTCCATTTTCATATCAAAGCTAGTCTCATAAACAATTACAGTTTTAATCCATGTTGCTATTACGGCAATCGCTAATATCGAATGTTTAGGCCATTTAAAATCTTTCATATCCTATACATCCTCTCTTTACAAATTCAAATTTTTAAATATATTATCTCATTTGCGTATATTTCATTTGAAACAAAATCTATCTTAATCCTTTTTACGACGATGCGCAACAATATTTCGCCGCATAGGCAAAAGCAATTACATTCTGAAAAATACACTATTATTTAGTACGTTTCAACATTGAAAAGGTTTCGTAAAATACGAAAACAGCGGTTCATTTCCGCTGTTTACTAAGGGTATTACCATCAACAACGTTTAAAACCCCAAGTTTCACAGGCAGTCCACTAAACGATACATAACATTATACTATAAAGCCCGATTATTTTCCTGCTTTAAGCCTTTGCTCTTCTTGTCGCAATATTAACAGCGCCATCTGGAAGTCTTTAATGTCCAAAACATTGGATTTGTATAATTCCTTTATTTCATCTTCCATCAAATATAAATCGCCAATGCGATCTTTTGTGTAAATGTAAATCCCGTATTGTTTCAACAGCTCAAGTATATCTAACATTGACTTCATTCGTCGTTCCTCCAACATTTATTCGCAAATGATGCGCTCTTTATCTGTAAGTATTATATGTACCGGCAGATCATGTGATTCTCTCGGTATATTGTTCAATAATTGCTCTTTAAACGACAGGGAAATCCGCTTGCCATTGAAGCCGGCTAAATAGCGATCATAATATCCTCCGCCAAATCCGATTCTGTACCCTCGCCGGTCAAAGACGACACCGGGAACTATAATCACATCCAATTCCTCTTTTGCTGCGGGTTCCGTAATTTCCGGAATCGGTTCCAAAATATTTTTAAAAGCACGCTCTGTTTCAGCAAAGCTATCGATTTTATAAAATTGCATTGAGCGGTTTGTCGGATCGCATTTCGGTATTGCAACTTGCTTGTTTAATTTCCATAATTGCTCAATGATAAACGTCGTATCCACTTCTGGCTGGTTAGACAATGTAATGGCGATTGTATTGGCTTTTTGGATCGACGGCTCTTGTAATAACTGCTTCGCTATATTCAATGAGCGCTCACGATATGTTTGATGCGTCATTTCAGCCAATTTTTCCTGCACTTGTTTACGGTATTCCCTTTTCTCCAAACAAAATCCCCCTACTTTCCTCAAGAAGTTAAATGTTTTTATCGTGGATGAATATGATTAATCCATCATAGAAACGTTCAACAATAAATCAGGCTGCAAGTAAAAAGCCAAAACCAGCAAGTGGTTTTGGCTAACTGAGCGATTATTACTTTGTTTCGCGGTGAAGAGTGTACTTCTTCTCGCGAGAGCAATATTTTTTAAGTTCAAGACGCTCTGGATTGTTACGCTTGTTCTTTTTTGAAATGTAGTTACGTTCGCCGCAATCTGTGCAAGCTAAAGTAATGTTTACGCGCATCATTAACCCTCCCACTCTAAATTAAGAATAAATTTATTTGAGCATGATTTATACGACTTACCTATTATAACACACTCTCTCAAAAAATCTACTATGATTTATTATTAACTCAAACTTCGCACATAAATAATTAGGTTCAATAGTTGATGCTATTTGGTTCTTCTCGATTTCAATAAGAACCT
>NZ_JBQCJW010000036.1:0-38530 GCF_051967575.1 Solibacillus silvestris | reverse complement strand
AAGTAGTTTGAAAGCTCATTTGCTTTGCTAGCGATCCAGCTTAACTAAAAGCTGAAATCTATTGTTTGCTTCATTTAGGAAGCTTGTTTCATTAACGTTGCTTGTTCAGTTTTCAAGGTTCATTTTTCTCTTTTGTTATCAGCTCGTTGCTGACGACTATTAGAATATTACACTCCTTTTAATAAACCGTCAACACTTTTTAAAAACTTTTTTTCAATATTTTTTTCTCTATTAGTTCCTTCCTATTTATATATTTCCAAGGAATATTTTTAAAGATGTTCTGTTAAAAACTTTTATACACTTTTCCATTTCCCATATATAATAAATTGGAAAGGAGCGAAACAACTATTATGAATCAAACATTTATCGATTATGTAAAAAAAATGCAAAATTACTCAGAAGCACTTTCGGTCATTTATTGGGATATGCGCACTGGAGCACCACGAAAAGGTTTGGAGCAGCGTGCGGAAGTGATCGGAACATTGTCCGCAGAATTATTTGCTCTTCAAACGAGCGATGAACTCGGGATGATGCTCACTAAGCTTGAAAACGAAACCTTAGATTTTGTCACACGACGCCTTTATGAAGAAGTAAAGAAAAACTATGATGAATCCAAAAAGATTCCTGCCGATGAATTTAAAGCCTATACAATTTTAAAGGCAAAGTCAGAATCGGCCTGGGAAGATGCAAAGGCAAAAGCAGATTTTCAAGTTTTTTTACCGTACTTGAAAGAAATCATCGAATACCAAAAACGCTTTATTCAATATTGGGGATTAAAAAATGGGTCGGCTTACAATACTTTACTGGATAAATATGAGCCGGATATGACGACACATATGCTCGACAAGTTATTCGGGGAGCTTAAGTCGGCGATTGTCCCATTAGTGAAGGCTATAGAATCATCAACAAATAAGCCGGACACTGCCATATTGTTTAAGCATTTCCCGAAGAGCGGGCAACATGCAGCTTCAATACAGTTATTGGAACAGCTTGGCTATGACTTTGATGCAGGACGTTTAGATGAAACTGTACACCCTTTTATGATTGGTTTGAACAGTGGGGATATTCGCATTACTACCAAATATAGTGAGCGCGATTTCCGTTCGGCTGTATTTGGCACTATTCATGAATGCGGGCATGCCTTATATGAGCAAAATATTGATTCGTCATTGAACGGCTTGCCACTATCCACAGGTGCTTCAATGGGCATCCATGAATCTCAATCGTTATTCTATGAAAATATCATTGGACGAAACGAGAATTTCTGGAGACAAAATTATTCCATTTTACAAATGCATTCGCCCGAGCAATTTAACGGTGTGCCTGTAGAGGAATTCTTGAAGGCAATCAATTATTCTGAACCATCGCTTATCCGGATAGAGGCAGACGAGCTAACATATCCCCTTCATATTATGATTCGCTATGAAATTGAACGTGAAATTTTCAATGGGGATTTACAAGCTGAAGACTTGCCACGTGTATGGAATGAAAAATATGAGGAATATTTGGGCATTCGTCCCCAAAACGATGCAGAAGGCGTACTTCAGGATATGCATTGGAGCGATGGCAGCTTCGGTTACTTCCCGAGCTATGCGCTTGGCTTCATGTATGCAGCCCAGTGGAAGCATGCAATGGATAAGGATATCCCAAATTTCGACGAGCTGTTACACAGTGGCGATATAACGCCGATTAAACGTTGGTTAACAGAAAAAGTGCATCAATATGGTGCATTGAAAAAGCCGAACGAATTAATTTTGGAAGGTACTGGGGAGCCGCTTTCGGCAAAATATTTAGCTGATTATTTACAGCAAAAGTATACAAAGCTCTACAATTTATAAAATTTTAGGCAATCCTTTTTTTCCAAAGGGTTGCTTCTTTAATAAAAAAAGACCGCTTCAATTAAAAAGGCTACAGTTAAAGGAAGAATTTTATGAGAAACGGATAGAATCTCACTTCACAAAAAGACCCTTTCATTAGAAATAGCTTTAATGAAAGGGCAAAAGTGGAGAAACCTATAGTAAATCCTTTGAGCGAGATCAACTCTGCTTCCCGGATAACCTAATTTAGTTATACAAAGCAAAGGTTAAAATTAGGTTAAAAAATATAATTCTTTTTAATTTTAATAAAAAAGTCAATTCTATCAATCTTTCTCCACTCACAATATAAAAAAGCGTGAAATTCTCTTTATAAGGACGCCTCATTCGCTTCCCCTTAAAGCAGTTTTTGCAGTAGTTGATACCCTAATCCTTTAAAAACAACATCCAATGCTGAAGCAATTACGATTACTAAGCCAACTCCTATGTATAATGCCTTTTTCCCTTTCATAATAGCCTCCCAGTTCTTCATTGCCTATATCATATGCTATTTTTTTATGAAATCCTAGATGTTTATAAGAATAATGGACAATACCTTATAATTAATCCTTTTTTTCCGAATATTATTTATCCCTCTCCATTCATAAGAGAAATGTCACAAAATTTTATTATTTGCGAGCGATTTCTAAAATTATCCAATAATTTCGTCGCCTAATAAATAACAATATTTTATAATAAAAGGAGATACATAAAAAGTACTAGAAAACAGATTTTTTAGGGGGAAATTAGGCATGAAAAAGAACAAGACAGCTTTAAACGCCTCGATCAACTATAAATTGGGGTTTGCATTTTTAATTGCATTACTGATTCCTACACTATTAATCGCCTCCACTTCCTATTTTTCGGCGAAACGTGAAATTGAAGCAAAAATTCATACGAGCGAATTGCAAAGTGTCGCTTCCGTCGATGATTTTATCGATAAGCATGTTGCGCCAATTGTGCAAGATGTAGAATACTTTGCAAGCGTTTTCAAACAGACTGATTGGAAGGCTGAAGATTGGGCCCCTATATCGACACAATTGGAACAATATTTTGAAACAAGCCAAGGTATCGTATCTTCCTTTATCGGTACAAAAGAAGGTGATATGATTCAATATCCTGATTTAGGACTAATGAATAATCCCGATTTTGACCCTCGAACACGTCCATGGTACCAAGAAGCAGAGAGTAATCCCGGACAATACATTATCGCGACCCCTCACCAATCTGCTTCTACAGGCGAATGGGTCGTAACAGTATCGAAGCAACTTGCAGATGGCAGTGGCGTTTTTGCCGCCAACCTTGGAATGGATGCATTATTTGAAATTGTCAATGGTATACAAGTAGGCGAGCAAGGCTATCCATTTTTAATGACGGCAAATAAAACAATTATTGCCCACCCGACATTGGAGGGCGGGACAGATGTTTCAGCGGAGAATTGGGCAGTTGAGATGCTGGCGACCGAACAGGGCAAGTTTCAATATGTATTTGAAGGCGCAGACAAGCAAATGTATGTGGCAACAAACGAGTTAACGGGCTGGAAAATTGGCGGTACGATGTTCAAAGCCGAAATCACTGAGGCAACGAACCCTATTTTAAAAACGACTCTTTATGTAGTCATTGCATCATTATTGATTTTAGGCTTGTTTTTAATAGTCATTATCCGCTCGATCACAAAACCTTTAAAGCAAATTACAGAGGCTGCTGGTATTATGAGTTCCGGCGATTTGCGTACACAATTGACGATTCACAAAAAAGATGAAATCGGGATGCTTAGCCAATCATTCAATAAAATGGGCGAGATGCTGTCATCCATTATTAAGCATATACATGAGCAATCATCCGTCATTTCGGCATCATCTGAGGAGCTATCCGCTACATTGGCGGAAAACCGGAAAGCATCCGAGCATATTGCACTGGCGATGAATGATGTACAGGAAGGCTTTGATCAGCAATCGAAAAAGCTTTCGAAAAGTTTTAAATCATTGCGCAAAGTTTCGGAAAATATCCATTCGATTTCAGATAATACGATCCAAGTGACAGCAAGTGCGCAAAATGCGGTGAACGCTGCGGATGTGGGGCATGATATCGTTATTTCAACACAGCAGCAAATGTCCAATATCGAGGGCACATTCAATCGTCTATCCTCCGATATCGCAACAGTGAATACATATGCCAATGAAATTAATGAAATCGTCAATGTCATTACTTCCATTGCAGATCAAACAAACTTGCTTGCACTAAATGCCTCCATTGAAGCGGCTCGTGCCGGAGAACATGGAAAAGGATTTGCTGTTGTTGCTGAAGAAGTAAGGAAATTAGCGGAGCAGACGAACAACTCATCGATTCAAGTAAAAGAGATTATTACCGCAATCCAGCGTGAATCTTCGAAATCGGTTGAATCAATGCACGACAGCTTAGGTGAAGTTTCTAAAGGATTGGAAATGTTTGCCCAAACAGAAACAAACTTTCTGCAAGTAAAAACTTTCATCGAAAATTTAACCGAACAGCTTGTTGAAATTCAGGAGCGCGCTCATTTAATAGCAAAAGATGGGGACTTTGTTGTTGGAGATATTCAAGTTGTAGAGGAAATTTCCGCGAAATCGAAACAATTATTGCAATCTGTGTCGAGTTCTACAGAAGCTCAACTATGCTCGATCGAAGAAATCTCTGCAACTGCGGAAGCACTAGAGGCAATTGTAGATGACCTGTTAACAGAAGTCAGCGTGTTTAAAACAAACTAATATGAGTAGGCGATTTCCCACTTTATAAACGGGAAATCGCCTATTATTCCCCTTTTACCATCTCAATGCCGCAAATTCCTATTTTCCGAACATAACATTTACAATCATTTCATTCAAAACTATAATGATATTCAAAGGGGGAATAGAATGAGTCGTTACACCATTATTATTACGTCAAAAGACTGTCGCCGACTCCATTTTCGCACAAACAACGAAACGCTTATCCTATTCATGTATGAATGCTTCACCCGATCTCTCAATGTTCCTGTCGCACAAAGCTTGACACTTGAAGAAATGATAATCGTCGATGCTTATTTGGATGACCCTCAATGCTGTGAAATCAACGACAGCCTTACGAACCAATCACTCCAACTGCCAGTTTAACGCTGCCCGCTTACGCATATTTTCCCGAAAAGAAATGGCGCCTCCAATCGATGGAAAGACGCCTTTTTTTCTTATTTCAATTTTTCGACAAAGTGCTTTAATAGCCGTGCCGTTAATCCCCATATTGTATAGTTCCCATATTCATAAAACCACTCTTCCATCCGGCTCGTCCGCCACTCGTAATTTTCGCCGTTCGCAATTTTATCATATGGAAAATCAACAGATGGCTTTGGTTCAAACGGGACAAAATGAACGTATGGCTCATGTGTCAGCAGCCAATTTAGCGGGACGGTAAACAACTCCTCCACTTCATCTTTGTTAAACATAGTTAGCTCCGATTGCTCAATGATCCCGATAAATGGATATACGACAAAGGCTGGCGAGGCTACGAACGGGCTTAAATTGCCTAATATTTGAATCGATTGACGGTCAACTCCCAGCTCTTCATGCGTTTCACGTAATGCTGCCGCAAGCGGGGAAGCATCGGCCTCATCAATTTTCCCGCCAGGAAAGCTTATGTCCCCAGGCTGTTTTCGCATCGTGAGGGCACGCACTTCAAACAATACATGCCACTCCCCCTCTTTTTCAACAAGGGGAATAAGCACCGCCGAGCGGAAAGCCGTCTCTTCCCCTAAAAACAATGGTTGCGGTTTTGCAAGCTGTCCTTTCAAATGATTTAAAAACATGACATTCTCCACCTTACAACAAATAATTACCTTTATCGTACCATGAACCCTTCAGCATAGCGAAATGGAAAATCATAGGGAACACCTCTCACATCCTTGCTGCATACGATACTACAATACTATCAGAGAAAAGGATGACCAGATGAAATGGCTTCGTACCGCCCTTCTTTTTGGGCTTTTACTGTTATTAGTCGGCTGTGGTCAAAAGGATTTGCAGGAAGTAAAAGTTGGTGAAGTTACACGTTCTATTTTTTATGCCCCTCTTTATGCAGCCATTGAAGAAGGCTTTTTTGAAGAGGAAGGCTTGTCGATTCAGCTTTCTACCATTCCCGGTGGAGATAAAACAATGACGGCACTTTTATCGGATGGCATCGATATTGCGTTAATCGGGGCAGAGACATCAATTTATGTAGCTGGCCAAAATCCGAATGATGCCGTTGTCAATTTCGCACAGCTCACACAAACAGATGGCACGTTTTTAGTAGCGCGCGATAAAGATGTGAACTTCAGTTGGGATGCTTTAAAAGACAGCACGTTTTTAGGACAGCGTGTAGGCGGCATGCCCCAAATGGCGGGAGAATTCGTACTGAAGAAGAATGGCATTGATCCGGATAATGACTTAACACTTATTCAAAACATTGATTTTGCCAATATCGCGAATGCTTTTGCTTCCGGGACGGGAGACTATGTACAGCTTTTCGAACCAACTGCAAGCATTTTTGAGGAACAGGGCATCGGGAAAATTGTGGCGTCCTTCGGTGAAGAGCTCGGTGCAATTCCGTATACGGTGTTTATGACAAAAGAAAGCACATTCGATGAAGAAAAATTAATGAACAGCTTCACGACTGCGCTATATAAAGCTCAGAAATGGGTGTATGAAGCATCAAGCGCAGAAGTGGCAAAAGCAATCGCCCCTTATTTTGAAGATACAGAGCAATCGATTATTGAGCAAGTTGTGACACGGTACCGTGATCAGGAATCTTTTGCAAAGGATCCGATTATTGATGAACAGGAGTTCCAAAATTTGCTTGATGTTATGACTGAGGCAGGGGTTTTGGAGTTCGAGCCTTCCTATAGCGAGCTTGTGAATCGGTCGTTTGCTGATGCGGTTGTGAAGTAAATGGCATTTTTAGAAGCAAAAAACCTGTCACATCACTTTTTTACAGAGCAGCAGGCGACAACCGCCCTTGAACAGGTGAACTTCACGGTCGCAGAAGGTGAATTTGTCTCCTTTCTCGGACCAAGCGGCTGCGGAAAATCGACACTCCTTTCTTTACTGGCGGGACTGATGGAGCCAACAAATGGGACGATTCACTTTGCCGGGCAAAATGTGGAAATTGGCTATATGCTCCAGCAGGATTTTTTATTTCCTTGGAAGACGATTGAGGATAATGTCGCACTCGGGTTGACGATTTTAAAAAAGGAAAACCGTGAAATCGTCGATGAATTGCTGGAGCAGTTCCAGTTGTCCCATACGAAAAAGCTATTCCCTCCCCAGCTTTCAGGGGGGATGCGCCAACGTATTGCTCTTGCACGGACGCTTGCTGTCAAACCTGCACTGCTCTTACTGGATGAGCCTTTTTCCGCGCTCGATTTCCGGTCAAAATTAACATTGGAAAACTTTGTGGCTGATACTCTAAAACAGTTTTCAACGACGACGATTTTAGTCACACACGATATTAGCGAGGCAATTGCGATGAGCGACAAAGTGTTCATCTTTAGCGCACGGCCTGGGACAATTGTAAAAAGTTTTATCATTCCACAGGAAATTCGCGAACTGACACCTTTTGAAGCCCGGAACGCCCCTGCTTTTCAAGTGCTGTTCCAAGAAATATGGGAGGAGCTTGATACGGATGAAGATTGAACAGCTTCAACAGCAATTTAAACAGCAGCAGCAACATGAGAAGCGCAAAATTTTCGCATTCCAGTTTTTGCTCCTTCTCGGCCTTCTTCTATTTTGGGAAATCACTACACATTTCCGTATACTCGATCCGCTGATTTTCAGCAGCCCGCGCGCGGTGGGGAGTCTATTCATTACGAAAATAACTGACGGGACGCTTTTCCCGCATATTGCCATTACATTGTTTGAAACGGTCGTCGGCTTTTTGCTCGGCACACTTCTCGGGACATTGCTTGCGATTTTCCTATGGTCTTCGAAAACTGTTGCGCGTGTGATGGATCCGTATCTTGTCGTCTTGAATGCGATGCCGAAAGTGGCGATTGGACCGATCATCCTCGTTATTTTCGGTCCGAATATGCTCGCAGTACTCGTAATGGGTGTATTGATTTCCGTTATTATTTCGACGATCGTCATTTTTTCGGCATTTCAGCAAGTAAATGAAAATTACGTAAAGGTGATGCAGCTATTTCACGCAACGAAATATGAAACATTTCGTCATGTAATTCTTCCGGCCTCCACCCCGACAATTATTTCAACATTAAAGGTGAATGTCGGTTTATCATGGGTCGGTGTCATCGTCGGGGAGTTTTTAGTATCATCGAGCGGACTTGGCTATTTAATCATTTCCGGATTCCAGATATTTAACTTTACGCTCGTATTTTTATCGCTCCTTATTATTATCGTGCTTGCCACTGTCATGTATAAGGGAGTGGAGTTTATCGAACGGAAAGTATTGGAAAAGTGAAAATTTCTGAACAAAAGCGCTAAAAGGTCCGTTCAACTCCGACAGACATTGGAGGACCCGACGCAAAAGTAAACGGTCTACCACTTTTGCAGAGGGCACTGAAAATCTGTCTTCTTTATTAAGGACTTCCATTTCAATTAACAGATTTTCTACTGGCACAACAATCGGACTCGTTTCTTCAGGAATTATGTCTGTTTATTTTATACGCTAGCTGAATATCCCCGGGGAAATCCAAGTGTATTTTAAGCGAAGCGGCAAGCTGGTGAAGTAGAGGCTGATTCCCGCAACTGGGATGAAAAGAGGGCCGCTATTAACGGTTGGGAGATCTGTTTAAGTGCCTCTTTAATAAATAGACGGAAAAATTCCGCTTATTTAAAAAATACAATCAAAAATGGCCTAAATAGAAGGAGAAATTCCGCCTATTGACTCGAAAAATAAGGAAATGAAGGATTTTCCTTTGGATAACCGGAAAATCTCCGCTTATTCCCCCAGAAATGAGCCCTCTTGCGCAAATAAGCGGAAAATCTCCGCTTATTTTCTCATCACTTAATTGAGAGCCACAAAATCTCTAACAGCAAACGCGAATGAGAGGAAGCTTTTATTAAAAATGTAATGGGTTTATACATAACCGCAGTTTTTCAGTACCCTCCTTTTGCACAGAGGGGTCTCATGGTGCAGGAGTTGGCGCGGTTTGCCTGGACGGGGACAACACTTTTTTGTAAAGTTATCCCCAATGCCAAAATCTAGAGTTTTCTTAACACTAAAAAACCGCACTTAGCCCGATGCAAGTGCGGCATTTTTTTCTTGTTGATCATTGCGCCAATTCCCCGTTTTCATCCAAAAATTCATATTGCATACTCGAAGTTTCCTGCTGTTTTTTGAAATAGACAATCATCGGTTTTTGTTGTGAGAGCAATGTTTCGGCTATGATTTCATCTTCATGGCGAATCCGGAATTTTATTACATTATGCCCTGATTTAAATGCAATGGCAGAAACGACGATATTTTCATCCCCTTCCTTATCAAAAGTATTTTCACTGAAGATTTTTCCTGAGTGCCATGTCATTCCTTGCTTTATATATTGGCCATTTTCATATTTGAACACGGCCAGCACCGACATTCCGTCTTCAAAGGAGACAAGGGCTGTTCTCGTTTTATGGATCGATGCGGCATATTGAAGCTCAGGCCGGCCGGTAACTTTTATATTCATCTCTTTTAATCCGCGTTCTACAACTTGAATGAATGTTTTTTCGTCGTATGCAGTCACGTCTTTGAAAGGCTTCCAGAATGGCTGTGAAAAGGATGCGACAGCCAAGAAAATTACAAGTGCACCGATAATGCGATGGTTGTTTTTAAATAAATAAACAATGGCTGCGAGGAGCATTGCTAAAACAGCAAAATACGATACCCATTTTGCCGTATCGAATGAATAAAAATTCCATTGGCGATTTTTCTCCTCCGCTATTTTCATATAAGGGATTTCAACATACGGCTTCATTTTCGAAATAAGAACCGGCGCTGCTTCCACAAGCTGTTTAATCGTTTGGACATGTTTAACTTCCATCCGTATATTATTATGCCAAATCGCTTCCTGCATATAATGCAATAGCTCGCTTATTAAGAAACGGTCTTTTGGCGTTAATGAAGAATCTCCATAAAATACTGTGCTATTTCGCTCAAGCGCAAGGCGTATTAAATAGGCATCGCCGTTTTGAAGGGAATCCTCCCTTTTTTCCAGCTCGGTTTGCAGCTTTGGGGCTTCGTTATTAAAATATTGTAAAATAGCTTCATCGACAGGACCGAGCATGGAATTGGCTGCGGTCATTTGCGGAGGCGTTTTTTCCGTATTCGTAATCAATAAAAATAATACGACTGCACATATGCAAAACGCTGTGATTTGCGAGATGAAATTTCTTCTTTTACGAGGCTTTGCCGCTAAAATCTCCTGTTTCGCTTTTTGTGATAGCTGTTTGCCGTCCAGCTCGTCTGTTAATGCTTTAGTAATCGGGTCCATCCATCGCGCCTCCCTTTTCCAGTAATTGGCCAAGCTGTTGCCTTCCTCGCCTTAACCTTGTTTTCACTGTATTTTCCGAACAACCTAGCAGCTGTGCGATTTGTGCTATCGTCCAATCCAGATAATGATAAAATACGAGCACTTCCCGATATTTCACAGGAAGCTTTTTTATTTTTTCGTATAGCTGCATCGATTCATCTTTTTGCTCCACTTGCAAGGCGACGTCCTCTTTGGCGATCAGCTTTTGACCAAGCTGCATGAGCTGTGTTTGCTTATACCGCCAGCTCGCCAAATATGTTTTGCAGCGATTGACCGCAATCCGGTATAAATACGTTTTCACATCCGCTTCATAACGGAATTTTTCCTGTGCCTCATAAAAGCGCAAAAACGTTTCTTGCGTCAAATCCTCGGCCATTTGCCACTCTTTCGTATATGTATAACATAGGCGTACTATATAATCGCCATGTGTATGCAATATGTCTTCAAATTTTTGCAAACTGATCACAACCCCCTTCCAACCGTTAGACCTTCGCATTTCCAAAATAGTTTCAAAAAAAGAAAAGCGCCACTAATTTTAGCAGCGCTCCCATTCCTATTAACTTCGGCCATTCCCCAAATAAACAAATTTCCGAAGCAGCCATTCGACCGGTCCGATTGAAAAATGCCTTGTATAAAGGTTCGAAATATAAAGCTGCAAGACATACACAGCGACCGCCAGCAGCAATCCAATTGCCACGCCGAGCTTTCCGAACAGACCAAAGCCGTAACCGTAGAAAACTGTCGTGAAAATAAGCGATTGCATTAAATAATTCGTCAACGATAAACGGCCCATACTGACAAATGCCTGTGCAAGCTTCGTTTCATGCTTCGCTAAATAAATAAGCGTAAACAATGCAATATAGCCAAGCGCAAGTAAATATGTCCCTGCACCATAAATCAGTTTCCCTGCGAAATGATCCGAATATAAAAACGATTTACACACCAAGCCTATTGGGACAAGAAGCGCCAACCGTTTTAAGAGCTTTGTTTTTGTCCCGATATGTGTAAAGAAATCCGTTTTTGCTGCTGCCATCCCTAGCAGCACAAAAGGACCAATTGTGAAAAAGGATAGCAACGCAATAAAACAAAACGCAATCGGCAAGCTTATTAAAACAAAGATAAATGGCATCCCCTCCACTACCCCGATCCGCTGCTGCATTACTTCCCAATAAGTGCCGTCCGCTAAAACGGCCGCTGTCTCTTCCAATCCCGCAAGCGCCAAAACATCGGTTTTAAATATTAAAATAGGGGCCATCAGCACCGCTAATACAGATGCCCAAATCAGCAATGTTTTCACCTTGCGCTTAATGAACAGCATAATGATGATAAGACCTGCCCCATACGTCAATAAAATATCCCCGTCCCATACAAATGCAATATGTAAGCTTCCTAAGATTATTAACCCGATCGCCCGTCGCCATAAAGGTCCGCGTGTCTTCAAGTCCCGATTTTCCAATGCCCGGACAAATAAGATAACCCCATACCCGAATAAAAATCCAAAAATCGGATACGATGAGGCCTCCACAAATATTTTCGTGAAGTAAAATGCAGCATTATCCCACCATGTCGTCGGCTCGATTGTATTTAATGTCATATCCCCATATTGGAAATACAGCATATTCGCTATTAAGATACCTAGCAACGAAAATCCCCTTAATGCATCTAGCGCTTCAATTCTTTTCTTCATCATGCACCTCCAACTTATTTTACGGATGGAAGGTGAATAAGTTTCGGAAATGCCCGATGAATATCGTAGGAAAAAGGAATTAACTTTCCATTTTACTTACTTCCAATAAATTTTCCGCTGAGCAATCGATATCCTTATATATGTCATTCAGCAAAAATCGCTATGAAAACCGGAGCTGGCAGGTTTTCATAGCGATTTTTATTATTCATGAGTGATTGCGCAAAACTATTTATATTCTAATTGTATCTTTCTTTTCTTTATAATCGAATATAAACCGATTTTTGATATTCTGAATCTCTTCCTCTGTCAATCCGAGCTGCCTCACATAACTTTCCATGCCGCCATAGTTATCGATTAAATAATTATATGCCTGTATAATATACTCGCTTTTAGAAAAAATCATCTCTTCACTCATATTTTTATACATATGCATATGAGCGGCATATTTTGCCCTCAGCTGCTCGATATTCGAATATGTCACTTCATAATTTGTGACGATATCTTTCTTTGCCACACCCGCCAAACCTAGTAACAGCATCGCAATAACACCTGTACGATCCTTGCCGGCTGCACAGTGGAACAATGTCGCGCCATCCTTAGAAGCAATCGATTTCAATACATCGGTAATTCCCTTGCTATTTTTTAATAGCTCAATATATAGATCCCCTAATGTAGAGCCTGTATCAGAAAACACTGTATTTGAAACATCCGCATGAATTACCGGAATATTAATATAAGAGTTAAATGTTGTCGCCGCTAAAGGATTTGGCGTTTTTTCAATCTCATCCGAAGAACGCAAATCGATGACATGCTTCACACCATATTGTTCCAAAAATTGGATATCCTCATTTGTTAATGCATTTAAATCACTTGAGCGCAAAAACGTATGCCATGCCGTCTGCTGCCCTTCAGATGTACTATACCCTCCCAATTCACGGCAATTTTCCACCCCTTTCAAAGGCAGTCTTACCCAATTTAATTGTGCATTTTTCATATTCCCCACTCCTATGCTTGTTTTCCGTGTTTGATCGTTTGCTTGAATTTTGTTATAAATACTTCAATGCTGATCAGTAAAATACAAATAATGATGACAATTGTTGTTGTCTGCGCGTAATTATAGGAATTAATTGACTGAGTGAGGAGCAGGCCAATTCCGCCGACCCCGATAATTCCCAGGCTAATCGATTCCTCAATATTCCCCTCGAATCGCAGCGCCACCCATGAAGCAATTCCTGTAATAGCTAAAGGCAGCACACCATGGAAAACGAGATTCCACCATGAGGCACCCGTTGCATTCATCGTTTCCACGATATCTGTTCCGACATCTTCAAGAGAACCGACAAACATTTTCACCAAGTAAGCAACCGATGGAATAAAAATCGCTAAAAATCCAGCATTATTCCCGAAGCCTAAGCTCGCGATGACCATAAGCCCCCATACAAGCGAAGGAACGGCCCGCACAACAGCAAAAAAACCTTTTATCAGCCATGCCATGTAGCGGTTTGGCGCAATATTGTTCGCTGCAAATAAGCTAATGATAAATGCAGCCATGACCGACATGACGAGCGCTAAAAATGCGAGTGCCAAACTAATCCCGATATTTTTAAAAACAGCCGGCAAAATGGATACATCGATCGCCATCATACGCGCTATTACTTCGGGTGCATTCGGCAAACGTTTAAAGAATTTTTCAAAATCGATATTCACCAAATTTATGGCGAGAAGAAAAACAGCTATTAAACTAATCGCAATCCCGATGCCTTTACGTGTGCTCCCTTTATTAGTAACACTGATTTTTTCCATCTTCATCCCTCCTACGACACCATTTTCCGCACTTGATTCGTAATAAATTCTGCGCATAGCACTATGAGCACAACGATAATAATAATCGCCATTGCCTGGTCATAGCGGAAGAGATTAATATTTGTATCGATTAATACACCGATTCCCCCAGCCCCTACTAACCCAAGCACGACAGAAGCACGGACATTTATTTCAAATGAGAAAATCGTCCAATTGATCCATGCAGGAATAAATTGCGGGATGACACCATGGCAAATAATTTGAATATAGCTTGCGCCATTTGCACGCAATGCCTCCAATTTATCCCCTGATATTTCATCAATCGCTTCCCCGTAGCTTTTCCCTAAAAATCCAATCGTCACAAAAATGAGCGCCAAAATCCCGACTAATCCTCCGATACCGAAAACATATACTAGCAATGCACCCCAAATAACGAACGGGATGTTGCGGATAATCGTTACAGCTCCGCGGACAGCATAGCGCACAGCCTTGAATTTATTCGTATTTTCCGACATCAATAAGCCGATGAAAAAAGCAATACATGTTGAAAAATAGGTGGCAATGACCGCATATCCCAATGTTTCAAGAACAGTGGGAAAATAACTCCAGACATTATCAAAAGTTGCCGGCAAAAACTTCTCAAAGAAAAAACTTATAAACTTCGGCAAGCCGAGCAATATGTCACCCGCTGAAATATTTAAATAGAAAATGCTGAGCGCCATACCGGCAACAATAGCCAAACCGGCATAAAGACTTTTTCTTGATTTGCTTTCGACTAACTGAATAGGCATTGATTCGATTTTGTTCATATTCATTTTCCTATCGTTGAATATTCTTTGTTTTTTTCGTTCTCTTCCTTATGGTGCATAATAGCTACCGCTTCTTTTACAGGAGATGGCAATCGCTCATC
Organism: Solibacillus silvestris; assembly: GCF_051967575.1. Classification (NCBI taxonomy): domain Bacteria; kingdom Bacillati; phylum Bacillota; class Bacilli; order Caryophanales; family Caryophanaceae; genus Solibacillus; species Solibacillus silvestris. The sequence continues at coordinate 23,765 of NZ_JBQCJW010000036.1, read as the reverse complement.
CGCCTGCTTTAGTGTCATTTGATGCTCTTTTCCTTTATAAATATTGCTGACAATGGTATCCGTCAATTTTGAAGGCGGACCATCAAACACAATTCGTCCGTCTTTGATCCCAACAATGCGAGTAGCAAATTTGCGCGCAAAATCGACCTGGTGCAAATTCACAACACATGTCAATTGACGTTCCTCCGAAATATCGCGCAATTGCTGCATTACTGTATTGGCAGACAAAGGGTCCAGTGAGGCAATCGGTTCATCCGCCAGCAGAAGCTTCGGCCTTTGCAAAATAGCACGGCAAATTCCTACACGCTGCATTTGTCCGCCAGATAAAGCGTCTGCACGTTTATACATTTGTTCCTCTAAGCCAACTTTTTTTAGTAATGTGACCGCTTCCTGCTTATCCTCTTCTTTATACAGGCCAAACAAGCTTTTATATATCGGTGTATTGGAAAGCTGCCCATGCAAAACATTTTTGATGACATTTGTACGGCCGACTAAATTATAATGCTGAAAAATCATGCCGATCTTTGCACGTTCCCTTCTTAATATACGGGCATTTAACGATTCCAAATGGACATCATCGAAAACGATTTCGCCGCTTGTCGGATTGACCAAACGGTTTATACAACGGATGAATGTCGATTTACCCGCACCTGATGGACCGATGACCACGATGAATTCGCCTGGATAAAAGTCGATTGACACACCATTTAATGCTTTTGTCCCCTGACCATAAACCTTCGTCAAATTTTTAATGGATAGTAACGGCTTTTTCATTATTCCGCATCCTCTTCCAAAGCATTTATTTTACTTAGCATTTCGATGCTGTCTTCATAGAAGTTTTCAGGCGTCGCTTGGAAACGAACCGTTTTATCACCGTGGATTGCTTCAAAATATTCCTCGTTATCAAATGACAAGAAAGCTTCCCGCAAAGCATCGACGAAGTCATCCGGCAAATTTCCGCGAACAATATAGCTTGGATCCGGAATATCGATTGAGCGCCCGATTTCTTTAATGTCATCTTCTTGAATTTGGCCGACTTCAATTAAACTATCGATGACCGCTCTAGCAGCAGCTGCGGCTTCAAAATCTCCCATTGCCACCCCGATTACGCTGTTTGGATGTGACTCCGAGAATGTCACATTTTCGAAAAAGTAGCCAGACTGTTCAATGCGATTTGAATCTAAATCTAATTCTTGCACTAACGTACCTTTCGGATATAAATAACCAGAGGACGATGCCGCATTTACGAAGGCAAAATTCGTTCCTTTTAAATCTGCCAATGAATTGATTTCATCATTGTCTGCATGAGTAATGAATGATGTATAATATTTGAACACTCCTTCCGGGAATGCTGGTGTCACTAATAATTCGGCGTCTGCCACTTTATTTGCCTGATAATAGCTCATAGGCGTTGCCAGCAGTACGTCCAAATTTCCGCTTGCTAAAGCTTCAATTCCAACCGCATAGCTTCCGCCTTGGTGTTCAACAACTTCGATCCCCAATTCTTCGGATAAGTGCTCACGTAATTGTGTATGCATCGATTGTGTGACGGTTGGATCGTTTTCATTAGGCATTTGTACTAAAGTTAATTTTTCAGGCCACTGTTGTTCGCTCGCAGCGGCATCTTTTGTATTATCGCTCTTTCCGCATGCAGCTAACATCGTAACCATTCCCGCTAAAGCTAAAACCTTCGAAAACTTTTTCATTCGTCTTTTCGCTCCTCGTCTCTAAAAGTTATACAAGTTGTATACAAGTTAGTTTCGCAACTCGCACTTTAAAGTTAAAACTTGAATATTAACGAGCAATAAATAGCAGGTAAATAATTGTTAATGTAATGGAAATCCGGAAAGTTTACATTTTATATCGATTCGTGTATCATAACAATATTTCTTTAACAAATATTGTTGCAAAGGGGAATATTTACATGTCATTAGCTGATAAGGCTTATGAAATCTTAAAAAAGAAGCTTGTACTAGCGGAATATTTGCCTGAGGATGTACTTTCAGAGAACGAATTGTCTTCCGATTTATCGATGAGCCGTACACCTATCCGATCAGCTTTAACTCGTTTAGAACGTGAAGGTTTTGTTTCGATTGTTAAAAATAGAGGCGTATTTGTAAATAACATTACATTAAAAGAGGTATATGAGTTCAATGATGTCATTAACAGCTTTATTATTCATACAATAGAGCTCGTTAAAAAAGGGAATGTGAAATTGAACCAGCTATTGCTTGAACAGTTACTAAAAGAAATTGAGCAAGCTATTTTAAAAGAAGACTACACGAAATATATGACTTATTATTTTTTATTCATAAGGGAAATAATAAAAACAACCAAAAACGGAGCGATGGTGCATATTTTTGACGAAACCTCCGAGAAAATTAAATGGACAGGCATTGTCAACCATAAGAAAAATCCAGATACAACTTTTTACACATCCTTTGAATTGGCGAAGAAGCTATTCGAAAAGATTGAAAAAAATGATTACGAACAAATCCCTCAGCTATTGTATGGGCATTTAGAGATCGCGAAGAAAAAATATATGGTGCTGCGCCATGAATAGGAAATTTTTATTTTTCATTTGGCAGGAGAGTACAGCTGCCAGGCTTTCCGCTCACCGACTCTACTCTCCGTTTGTTGTGTTTCACCATCATTCCTTTTAAGCTAAAGAAGTAGGAGGGAAACGAATGGATAATGAAAAAATTGGCCAATTAATTTATACATTGCGTAAAGGGAAGGGCATGACACAAAAGCAATTAGCAGATGCGCTGTTTTTATCGGATCGCACAGTTTCGAAATGGGAACGAGGCATCGGATGTCCCGATATTACACTTCTTCCTCAACTCGCAACCCTCCTTGACATTCAAATAGAAAATTTACTGACAGGTGAAATAAACCAAAATGATTTGGTAGGAGGCAATATGAAAAATTCAAGCTATTATGTTTGTCCAAGCTGCTCGAATATCGGTTTAGCAACAGGGAATTTTACGGTTTCATGCTGCGGACGGAAACTAGAGCCTTTAGTCGCAGCAAAAGCCACAGAGGAACAGAAATTAAAAGTAGAGGAAATCGATATGCAATGGTCGATTTCAACAGATCACCCTATGACGAAAGACCATTACGTATCATTTATCGCACTGGCAACAGGGGATCAAATCCAATTATACAAACAATTCCCTGAATGGGCATTACAAGCAACAATTCCAAAGAAAAAACATGGAAAACTGATTTGGTTTGATACACGCGATGGATTGTTTTATCAGTATATTTAAGAACTATGCTTTCAATTATAAAAAGTCTCCAACTATTAGACTATAGCTGATAATTGGAGGCTATTTTTTAACAAGCTCTGAATTGATAGGAATGAATCTTTATATTACATCAATAATCGCCTTTAACCCTTCATCCAAAAACGGAATCCCCTCTTCCCTTCCTTCAAGCATGATCGAGAAAATATAGTCTCGCCCGCTCTTACCGGTTACATAGCCTGATAATGTATTTACTTCATGAATGTAGCCTGTTTTAGCGAAGATTCGCTGTTGTAATTCGGGCTCTAGAAAACGTTCTTTTAATGTCCCGCCAACTAATCTGTTTGTATTCCCTCCAACAGGCAGTGAATTGAAAAAGTTCTCGAAATACGGTTCTTCCTGCAACGCGAACAAAAGCTCGGATATACCATTTGAATGCAGACGGTTATTATGCGATAGGCCTGAACCATCAGCAAATTGCCATGTCGCAAAATCAATTTTCTGCTTTTCCAAATAGGCGCGCACTACTCGCAGGCCATGCTCGTAATCACCTATTCCATGTTTTCGTTTCCCCATCGTTTTCAGGAAAATATCGGCGATGCTGTTATTGCTCAGTTTCATAAAGATTGAAAACATCTCGGCGATTGAACGAGAATCGTGTGTGTATATTAGTTTTGCATGGTTTGGCGTCATACCGCTTGCAATGGTATCTTTCAGTTCGAAGCGGATGCCTGCATCTTCGCATAATTCTTTGAAAAACAGCAACGTGTTTTTCACAGGATCCTGATGGGACACCCAAACTTTTACCGTTTCTCCTTCTGGTATTTCGCCTGTAATCACGATTTGATTTGTATTATTAGTGCGGCGGATTTCTAATGTGATTTCAGCATTTTTGTTTACTGTTTGTGCTTCATTAGAAATTTGCAGTCCACTTAAATGCGGGATGACATTAAATATCGGCTTTTCCCCGATATTTCCGGCGGTTGCCTCCACGATAATTGTGCCCGCATCAAAATCATCATTCGGCGACATCGTAATAGGCGAAATACGGGCGCCGTAATAATGGGTTTCCCCTTCCTCATCGACACCTGGAGGCAATGTATCCCCTGAAAAATATGTATCATCCCCGATTAACCTGCCCTTTATATGATGGATGCCGTACTGCCATAATTCTTCAGTGAAATACTTAAGTGTTGCCTCATTTATTGTTGGGTCACCGTAGCCTTTTATATAAATATCCCCGTTCAACGTATTGCCTTCAAGATCTCCGTCGATATAAATTTCTGTTTTAAATCGGTAATCCAGCCCAAGCTCCGCTATTGCAGCCGCCCCCGTCAGGATTTTCATATTGGAAGCCGGCCGCATTAAACAATCCCCCCGGTATGTATAAAGAATCTCTCCAGAAATCCGGTCCCGCAGCGTAACTGTTGCCTTATCCTGCCCTAAAATTGTTTCCACTACTTGGTCCAATTTCGCGATTGTAGTACTGTTTAAATTCTTCTCTTGAATCTCCTCCATAAGTAGCCCCCCGAATTGTTAGAATTTACTGTAAATTCATTTTAACAGAAATATTTATTTACGGTTAGCAAGATTTTAAGCGTGCGAGATTTTCTAATATATATGGAATTGTTCTAATATATTTTTATTTGTTCTAATAAAACTCCGATGTTCTAATATATCCTTCCATTGTTCTAAAAAGAGTCCGCTTTGTTCTAATATCACTTTGAAATTTGCTAATATCGGCAACACTTTTCTAATATCCTGTTCAACTGTTCTAATAAAAACAGCCCCCTCCCACCAAATTAAAAAAACGCACTTCCAAAATGAAAGTACGCTTTGAACCATCGATTATTGAGCTGTATATCCACCATCAACAGTTAAGCTGTTGCCAGTCATGAATGAGGAATCATCGCTTGCCATAAATAATACAGCTTTCGCCATCTCATCTGCTTGTCCAAGACGCTTCATCGGTGTCATTGAAGCCAGCGCTTGCTTGCTTTCTTCCGGAATAATTGGTGTGTCGATGAAGCCCGGGCATAACGAGTTCACACGAATATTTTGCTCTGCATATTCAAGTGCAAGTGAACGTGTTAAATTGATTACGCCACCTTTTGCCGCATTGTATGCTGCAGATCCAGGTGAACCAACCCACCCATACATTGAAGCAGTATTAATGATTGAGCCACCGCCGGATTTCAGCATTTCGCGGATTGCTTCGCGTGCCACTAAGAACACGCCATCCAAGTCCACATTCACTGTATTGCGCCATTCTGAGTATTCCAGCTCATGTGAAGGAAATACACGACCAATACCCGCATTGTTAAATACAACATCCACTTTGCCGAATGCTTCAATTGTTTGTTTGAAAATATTTGCTACTTCTTCTTCGCTTGTAATATTCGCTTTCACAAATAATGCTCCTGCGTTAAGCGCTTTCAACTCTGCTTCGAAGGCTTTTCCTTTTTCTTCGTTTAAATCGACAAGCACCACTTTCGCGCCTTCTGAAACGAATAATTTTGCTGTCGCCGCGCCAATACCTGATGCGCCGCCAGTGATGATTGCTACTTTATTTTGTAATTTACCCATCTTCTATTCCTCCATTATAATGTTTATAGAAAGCATGCACATTTAAGTTAATTTTAATATAAAATACCGAAAATGCGTGCTATTTTGTTCACAATTCAATTTTAGCATTTCCTATCGATACAACAATCATTAGAATATTGTAAAATGTACAATTGGTAGACACTTGTTATTATTTTGTCTTTTTAACATGGAGGGATTTTCGTGGAAAATAACCAAATGGGCACAACCAAACGAAAAAATCGCACAAAAGAACATTTTAAATTCGCCTTAATCGAGCTTATAAAGAAGAATGGCTACCACACTATTTCTGTAAAAGATATTGTCAATCAAGCATCTTATAATCGGAGCACGTTTTATGTACACTACCAAGATAAAATTCAATTGGCTGATGATCTGCTTGAAACGATGTTGCAAATGTTGGAAGATTCAGTAGGAAAACCGTATGTGCCCGGACAAAAACTGCATACAACCAAACTCAATACTCTATCCTTTAATATTATTGCTTTTATATACGAGAACCGGAACTTTTTTGAACTGATCAAATATGACGATACCTTACCTGGATTACATACAAAATTTCCTCAAACGATTTTAAAAATTTACCAGCAGCAATTCGAGTTCCATACAATTAATAACATACCTGTAAATATGGATTACTTTAAACGTTATACTGCCTATGGGTTTTATGGTTTGATTCAAAATTGGATTAACAATGGTTTTAAAGAATCCCAAGAGGAATTTATCGAAGAGGTTATCGCATTGTCAAAAACACATATTTATTCATTTGAATATGTCGGAAAATAATAGAGGTGCCCTTTGTTGTGAAAGCATACATGCCTAAAAAACAGTTGAACGATAAATATATGTAATGGTGTTTATTAATATGTATAGAAAAGCCTCTAAACTTACAGCTAGAGTTTAGAGGCCTTTACATTATTGAACTATTTGTCGGAAGAATCTTAAATTACTCTTATATATATTCTTTATTTAAAATCGCATTTAAAAGGTTTGCTTAACCAATCCAATCCTCTTTCGGAATATCATTTGCTTCTTTCTTTATATAATAACGCCCTTTTGTCGCTATCCCTAGGATGACAGTCAAAATCGCTGCCATGAATGCGGCGAAGAATGCGGCTGTATTTTGCAGGAATGTGCCCATATATCCAAGGGCCGCAATCGTTCCAGTCACAGTTGGTATAATCAATGCCAGAACACCAACCGGATTCCATTTATATAAATTTTCTTGTCTTGATTCATAATAGGGCGGACCGATTTTCAGCCATTTCCTAATAACAAGTGCTTCTGTTACCAAAACCGATGCCCAGCTCATCAATGCAACACCTTGAAAAGTCATGGCAACTTGGAGATGATCAACAATACCGCCAAGCATCAAAATCATTGCGATGACACCTCCCACCACTACCCAAAAACGGCGTCCCGGTTTAAAGCCAAACATGTTTTCAAAAAAGTTCGACAGGGAAAGCGAGCTGCTGTAAATATTCGTTATGTTAATGCGGACCTGTGTAAGCACTGTAAATAGCACACCACCTAGCCCTAACAATGTAACAATATAAACACCAGGGTTCGATTCGCTGAATTTGATCCCGAACCAAATACCAAGGCCGCCCATCACGCCAAAACAGAAAATTTGCGGAATAAAACCAATGGCAATTGAACCGATTTTTAAATCTTTCGGTTTTAAGAAACGTGCGTAATCTGAAGCTATCAATGCAGTCAATCCCATAATACCGTGTTGCATTCCTATGCATAACAGCAATGCCGTGCCGCCGATTTGGACACCTTCGGGCATATAGGTCCAGAAATTTCCGGTATAAAGCGATGGGTGATTGAACGCAATGACAATTGCTGAAATCAGGAAGATTCCGAAAATCGGCAATGACCATTTTTGGAGTTTGTCCAATTGTTTAATGCCAAACCAGTTTAATGGAATCACTAAGGAACCAAAGAATACAATTAAAAGCCAGATCGGAATCGCCGGGAAAAATGCATGAACTGCAGCGACTAAAATCATACCTTCAAATGCACAATACATAATAAAATTTGATGCGTAAATTAATGAGGTTAGTGAGGCCCCGATATAACCGAACCCTCCGCGGGATAATAAGTTGACGTTCATGCCGGACTTAGCCGATAGATAAACAATGATGCTTCCAAGGATTCCTGCGACAATAATGGCATAGCCTGCCGAGATGAGCGCATTGACAGCTCCAAACTGTAATGCCATGACGCTCCCCATTTGGAAGTAGAAAATGGCAGTTGCGATGCCAAATGTAATATTAGTGATACTTACCCATCCCATTTTGCGTTCTTCACGCGGGACACGGTCAAAAGTAAAATCACTAGTTGCTTCTTTATGATATAAGTCTCGTTCTCTTAAACTTTGATCTGCAGTAATACCAGATCTCATTCAATCAAATCCTTTCAATATTTAATTATGTTTTTTGTCTCAAAAGAATAGCAGGGGTAGTTGGGTTAATATTTCAAGGGAAAGGGCGGTTACGGAAAATCAGCAGCATTTCATCCATTCACGAGAGATAAAAAAGGAAGTGTCCTTTTACCGCTCAGACAAATGTTGGAGCAGATATTATTGCTCTGTTTCTTATTTTAGCATAATATTATTGAAATTTTGGGCTTCTCGCTTCAAGTCGTTCTAAAGAACTATTACGATTTTGTTCTTATTCCTTGAAAAAGCGCTTCGCCGGATGAGGACAAACTACAGCAGAAAGAGCACAAAAGAAAACCAATCCCACACTGCATTCAGCTTGGCGAGATTGGTTTGAAAGCATATTAAGAAATCAATTTCAGCGCAATTACACTACCGATAATTAAAGTGATTGCTGTAATTCTCAGCGCATTCTTCGGTTCATTGTACAAAGCAATTCCTAAAATCGCGCCCCCTGCCGCCCCGATCCCTGTCCAGATCGCATAGGCTAATCCCATCGGAAGCACCTTCATAGCAAGGCTCAGGAAAAAAAAGCTTGCAGTAAAGCCAAGAACTAATAAAACAAATGACGAAGTATTCTTTTGCTGCTGCAGTCTGCCCATAAAACCGACTGCCATCATTTCACATAAACCCGCTAAAATTAAATAAATCCATGCCATTACTGCTCACTCTCCTTTCCATTGCCATCCGGTGTCGCAAGCTTCAGCATAATGACACCAGCTAATAAAGTGAAAATAAATAAAATTTTCAGTGGCTCGACCGGACTTCCGAACAGCACCATATCACCGATTACCGTTCCGAACGTACCAAGCCCTACGAACACCGCATATACTGTCCCGACCGGCAGCACACCGCTCGCATAAATCAATATCCCGAAGCTCACAATGATTGCAATCACTGTGCCGCCCCATTCCAATGGTGCTGCAGCGTGCTTTAAGCCGATTACCCAACCAACTTCGAACACCGCTGCGACCACTACCAATAACCAATATTTCATTTTCATCCACTCCTTCTAATTGTCCTGTTCGTTGCGTTCATTTCAAGCTATACCACTTATTTCAGCCAAAATAAAAAAGCCTGGAAGAAATGTTCATCAACATATCTCCCAGGCTTTTATCCCTCCGTGACGCCGAAACCGCGCACCTTCTCTCGGACCAGACAATGCCTGCGCAAACGGAACCCTAGAAGGTGTATTTCTATAAAGTTAAAATAATTATTTCACATTTCACCGGCTCATTCAAGCATTAAGATTTTAAATTTCATTTGCTTTAAAACAGCTTTCCTCATTCAAACCTTACTCCTTCAGAATAGCTCTGGATTGCATCCCAGTCCAAAAATTGAACGTTATCTCCCTGTCTATAAATTAGCCCTTCTTCTTGCCATTGCCTCATAATTCGGTTCAAATGCCTTTTTGTTGTACCGATTAATGCAGCCACTTCATCCAGTTTATTGGAGATAATATATTCACTATTTGCATTGCCAGAAGCAATCGTACAATAATAAGCAGCCAAGCGGACCGATACGGGCGATAAAGCATTGACTCTAGAAGAAACCGTACATGTCTTTAACTTGTAGGCCAGTTCCTTTAATAATAATTGAGCAAATAGGGCATCGTTTTGTAAGCAATTTTTATATGTAATAAGCGGGACAAAGATAAATTCACATCGTTCAGCAGCGATACAATTCGATTGAATGGTACATTGCTCCAATACTTCAATGTCCCCCAATATAGCAGGCACTTTACTATATCTTAATAATAATTCTTTGCCTGTTATTTCAAGGCTTGATACATAATATTTCCCTTCCACTAAAAAATAGAGTCCGTCTATTTCATCGCCTGCCGTTAAAATGGCATCATTCGGTTCATAAGTTTTCCATTGTATTTCTGCAATTAGTTCACTTGGAAAGGTATATGTATAAACATTGCTGAATTTTTCTAGATCCATCGGTGAGACACCTGTCCTTTCGCCATCTCGTCATACTTATTATACTGCTCACAGGAGGGATTTGAATGAATTTTGTATTTGATATAGACGGCACGCTTTGCTTTGACGGCAAAACTATTGAACAACCAATTATTGAGGCATTGCACAAAATCTCCAACGATGGACATACTGTTATTTTCGCTTCTGCCCGTCCGATTCGAGATTTAGTCCCTGTACTTCCGGAATCTTTTAAAAGAGGAAAACTAATTGGCGGAAATGGTTGTTTCATCTCGGATCACGAGCATATTACAGCACATACTTTCACACCGGAACTTATGACACAATTACATACAATCATTAACGAACATAAACTTACTTATTTAGCCGATGGTAAATGGGACTATACTTTTACAGGAAATATAGAACATCCGATTTATAAAAACATTAATCAGGATACTGCAAAAAATTTGAAAATCGGTGCATTACAAGAAATATGCAAATTAGTTTTATTCGAGCCACATGAGGCGCTTCTAGATGAGCTGAGTAAACTGCCCCTTTGTGTGACAGCTTATAAAAATGAAAATGCGATCGATATAAGCCCATTCGGCATCAATAAAGTATATGGTCTTGAAAAACTCCAAGTAGAAGATTTCATCGCCTTTGGAAATGACAGCAATGATCAATGCATGTTTGAAAAAGCTCGTTTTAGCGTCTGTATCGGGCAAAATGAAGTGCAAAAATATGCTTCTGTAACAATTAAAAAAGAGGAAGTAGCTCGGATGATTGTTGAGTTGGGTCATGAATTTAATTAATGAAAAAGCTCAGAAGCATAACGTCGCTTACCGTTTCTGAGTCTGTCTATTAGAAGTGATATGGAATACTTGTTTTCCCCCATTATACAAACTTCATATTTTATCCAATCGGAATTATGCTCTTTAATTAAGTAACGAAGAAAAACAAAATAAGCGGAGTTTTTCCGGTTATTTATGGATTAGAGCATGTTTTGGGATAAATAAGGGTAATTTTTCCGTCTATGCAAAGTAAATTCCCTCATTTTCATGTTTTTCAAGTTAATAGACGGAATTTCTCCGCCTAATTAAGCTGTTTTTTATTTTAATTCCTAATTAAGCGGAATTTTTCCGTCTATTCATCCGACTAGGGACTTAACCTGATTTCCCAACCGATAAGTGCGGACCTTTCTCATCCCCGATAGGAAACAAGCATCTTTTTATCGGCCAGGTTTATCGCCCAGCCAATAAAATAGCCATTAAATGAATACAGATGCATTTTTGAAGAAACGAGCCCGATTGTTATTTTATAAAAAACCATGTTAAATGAATTTGAAGTTCTGAATAAAAGGACATTTTTTCAGTCAACCGTAAACGCCCACTTTTCCGATCCGGGCCAAAGCGGGCGGTTTATCTACTTTCTATTCATCTTTCCATTGCTGGCGCCATTTTTCAACCTCGGCATTGATCATTTCGCTCGCCTGCTCTCTTTCCGCTTCTTTCTTCTCTTTTATTTCCTTAAAATGGTCATTGCGCAAATCATGCAATGATTCCGCCAATTTCCATACTTGTTCCTTTACATCATCCGAAATGAGTTCTTCATTATACAGGAAATTGACTGCATGCCTGATGCGATTTCGTTCTGCATCGGAGGCTGAATATAGAGGATTATATATTTGATTCATACGCTCCATTGCATCTGTAAACTGTTGAATCGTTACTCCCTGTGTCCAAACAAGCTGTCCTATGGTAGGCTTCCATTTTTTCGTCATTTGCACTTCCAGATCAGCCGGGTCGTCTACTGTGATATATTCACCGCCACCAGAATCGGCCACCTGTTTAAGCTGCTGCTGTCCTTCATTATCTACATTAAAACCGATAATGTTGACTTTTGCTTTTATATTTTGACTTTGAAGTTGCTTTGCCGCCGCAACAGGATCCCCGTCACATGTTTCTATTCCGTCACTCACCATATAAACAAGATTCGAGTATTCCTCGGCAGGATAAGCTTGCAATAGTTCGCCCGCCTTTTGGATTGCTCCTGCCAATGGTGTCCAGCCGCTCGCCTCAAAAGAATCTAACGAGCCAGCGAAATTGGCAGCCTCATACGCGGACAACGGATACACGGATTCCACCGCCGCGCAGGATGCCGCTTTATCTGCCTTTGACGAAGAACCGACATGTCCATAGGCAATTAGCGAAATGTTGGCATCACTCGGAATCTGCCCCGCAAATTTGGCAACTGCTGCTTTAGCCAGCTCCATTTTCGATTGTTTGCCTATTACCCCATTCATGCTGCCGCTTGCATCCATCAGTACGACTACATTCATTTTCTTTTGTTTAGTCGTCACTTCATCTTCGCCTTCTGGGAGGTCTGGCATAGCATATCCATGTTCATAGGCAGTAAGCTGTCCATAATAGTTTTCATAATTTCCTGAACCAAGCATATGCACTAAATAATCATATACTTCCTCACTGTTCAAATCTGTATGTTCGGTAAAATAACTTTCAAACTCCTTCTCTGCAATGGGATTGAATGTTTGCTTCAGGAAATCCAGATACTTCTGACCGTCCCAGCCCCCAAGCGTTTCCAGCTGCTGATCCATATGTAATTCAACTAGTACGCCCGCTTTCTGAGCGACCATTTCTTCCACTGTTCTCCCGGCACGCGGAATTTCTTCTTCCGTTGCTTCCACTACTGCCTCATTTTCGGCAGGCGTTGTGTCCTTTGTCTTTATTTGGTCATCCCCGCATCCTGCCATGATCATTAAACTTAGCATGGATATTAGAACTGTATCCCTTTTTAAGAGCTTCATTTCTTACTCCTCCTTCTATATAAACGATCTTTAATTTTCTACGTTTTGAGAAGCAGTTAGTTTCTAATGTTTTGGATGCATTTTTACGAAACCAGTCAGAGTATTATTGCCTACTATAAAAATGGAATTATTTCTTTTTCGGATGAACGGTCATTTACCCCGATGCAACTTTCTTTTACTGCTCAAATTTACATTAGAAGAAAAATGAAAATAACTGATAGCCCATATAAATAGCCATCATCCAAATAATAATCGCCGAAATTTGATTTATGCGGATTAGGAACTTCCCATTTCCGTTAATTTGCCCAAGCTTTTTTCCGAAAACCGCCAGCGAAATGAACCACAACCAAGATACCCCAATACAAGCCGCCGTAAACACCCATTTGCCATACCCTGTATACGCTAATGAACTTGTTCCGATAACTCCTATTGTATCCAAAATAGCGTGGGGATTAAGTAATGACACAGATGCAGCAAATACAATCTGACGTCGTGGAGAAAATCGACTTTCTTCTTGATTAGTGCGGACTTCAGGTTTGTTTTTCCATATTACCAACCCCATATATGCAAGAAAAAAGAAACCTGCTGAAAATAACAACATTTTTAACCATTCAAAATTAAACACAATAACGGAAACTCCCGCTACCGCCAAATATATGAGGATAGTGTCGCAGACTCCAGCGGTAATCACGGCAGGCAATGCTTTCGTGAATTTCCTGTGTATCGCCCCTTGATTAAATATAAATATGTTTTGAACTCCTAAAGGCAAAATCAAACCAAATGCCAGTAGTATTCCATGAATTAACGGTTCCACTTCCATTCCCCCTCGTATATACATCTAGAATAATGTTAAAGGGACGATATGTCTCCAACCAATTGGACGGGAACTAACCCAACCATTTTGCTACGATATCGGGTTATACGGGAAAATGGGCTATGAAGAATTTTTACCTAGTTTACAAATTTTCTGCGCGGGTAAATTTAAATTGTGCACAGGCTCAAAGGAGAGGATGATAGAAATGGCAAAACATACAATAGGGTATTATGATACAGAGCAAGAAGCTATTGCGGCAATTGAGGATCTGAAGCGACAAGGTTATCGCTCTGAAGACATTTCAATTGTCAGCAAGAGACAGTCCGAAGTGGATATGATTTCCGATGAAACAGGTGCGGATGTCGTAGAAGGCGCTGTTACAGGCGTAGCTGCCGGCGGAGCTTTAGGTGGTATTGGCGGGGTTCTTTTAGGCCTTGGCGCACTTGCTATCCCAGGTATCGGTCCTGTTGTGGCAGCTGGACCAATTGCTACAGGGTTGGCAGGACTTGCTGCGGGTGCAAGTGTCGGTGGATTGGCTGGTGCCTTAGTAGGAATGGGAATTTCCGCAGAGGAGGCCGACCGTTACAACGAACAATTTAAAGCAGGGAAAATTTTGGTGATAGTGGACGAGGATACAAGAGGTCCAATTTTATAATAGCAATTATTGCGCAAGCCATCCCGTAAACCGCGGGATGGCTTTTTTGTTATGCAGCAGGCTAACAAATCTATTCAAATGTTTGTATAGTGGGCAGCCGGGGAGATGCAATGGGCGTCCTTATCTTACTTTTACTTTTCCAGTTCCCTTATATCGTTTATATTATTGCCGCGCTCAGTATTTGTATCATTCAAAATTTAATGTATTATGCGCATATGAAAAAATATTATCAGTAACCTTTAAAAGGAATAGATAAAGCGAGTGCCATCCCATTTTTTGGAATGGCATTTTATTTCAACCTTACGTTTCCCCTTCCACATCTAACTACCTTAATATTAAATCGTAAGTTTTTTTCAATTTTCCCTGACAAGTGTTATATAGTTCTGAATGTTAATAATCAAATAAGTATTGCAATATATTGAAAACAGTAATAAAGTATTAGCGATATGGAATGGTTTATAAAGAAAATATTATGCTAACTAGAAAAGGAATGTTATAATTTTGAATTTTTTTACGAAGTGGTCGATTAAATCCCGGCTCATTTTTGCATTTGCAGTTGTACTACTATTTCCAACATTAACTGTATCTCTATTTTCATATAGCAATACAAAAAATTTGATATTTGAAGAGCAGGAGTCAAGCGCTGAACTAAATTTAAATTTATTGAATTCAAAGATTACGGAAACAATCCAACCGAAGCTTCAGCAGCTGTCGTATTTTTCATCTTATATTTCTCAAGATATGCTGGAAAACCGCGGGAAAATTAATTCACTGCTTGATGAATATCTCGCCCTTCATCCAGAAATCGGCATTGCCTATGTAGGTACGATTGATGGTCATATGTTGCGTCGTCCAGCGCATCAATATGAAAAAGGGTATGATCCGCGAGAACGTCCATGGTATACAGAGGCAATCGAAGCAAAGGGAGAAGTGATTATTACCGACCCTTATATTGCAACTAGTTCCGGCACTCTTGTCGTAACGATTGCACAACAATTAAAGGACAATTCAGGCGTTATCGGAATTGATTTGACTATTCAAAAGTTAGCCGAGATTAACGATTCTGTTGTGGTTGGCAAAGAAGGCTTTACGATGCTTCTGGATAGCAAAAATAACTATATGGCCGCACCCGATGTAGAGATTGGGTCAGCAGCTGTTGAATCAATTAGTAAAAATTTGACCGAAAATAGCGGTGTTATTAAAGAAGACAAAACAAAAGCTTTTTACGTTAAAAATGAAATAACAGGCTGGACAGTGCTTGCTAAAACATTTGACAGCGAAGCAGAGGCGGTCGCAAATAAAAATTTAAGGGGAGATTTAACCGTTGTTTTCATTGCCCTGGTTTTCGCAACAGTTTTTGCCTATTTGATTATTCGTTCAATCAATGGTCCGCTTCGGGAATTGTCGAAAAAAGCAACCCTTATAAGTGAAGGTGACTTAACCGTAATAGTAGATGTGAAGTCACAGGATGAAATTGGACATTTAGGCAAGGTATTCAATACAATGCGCGAAAACTTAAATACGTTAATCCAGCAAGGGCTGCATAGTGCGGATGGTGTGCGTGAAGCCGCCTCATCATTAAAGGAAAGCACAAACTTGACAATCGAGGCGACTGAGCAATCTGCGCATGCTGTGCAAGAGGTCGCAGTCAGCACGGACGAACAGCTGAGAGGCAACGAACAAAATGCACAATCGATGAATTATTTAGCGAATAGTATTATTGAAATCGCGAATCGTTCACACGAGGTTACTTCTTTATCGACGGATGCAATCGGCACGGTAAACGAAGGGAATATCGTCGTTCAAAACACAGTGGCGCAAATGAATTCGATTGATGACTCTGTGGCACAATCTGATGACACAATCCGCGCATTATCGAAGCGTATCGAGGAAATCGGAAGCATTGTCGATGTTATTAACGGTATTGCGAACCAAACGAATTTATTGGCGCTAAATGCAGCCATTGAAGCGGCACGTGCGGGGGAGCACGGAAAGGGATTCGCGGTTGTCGCACAGGAAGTTCGTCAGCTTGCAGAGAGCTCGCAGCAATCAACAGAACAAATCAATGTATTAATTAAAGGAATTCAGCAGGACACGGCAAATTCCGTTTCATTAATGAATCATGCGAAAACAGATGTCCAGCAAGGTATACAGCTGACAAACGAGACAGCCGGCAAATTCCAGCAAATTTTGGAGGCACTGCAAAATATCGCACCTAAAGTGAATGATGTCACAGCAACTGCACAGGAAATGGCTGCTTCTGTTGAGCAAACTTCTTCAACAGCTACTTCATTAGTGACACATGCACAAACGACTGCCGCCGCAGCTGAAGAAGTCGCGGCCACGACAGAGGAAATCCATGCCTCGATGGAAGAAATGGGTGCCTCTGCTCAAGCTTTAAATCAAATGGCCGACAATTTGCAGCAAATAATGCATAAGTTTAAAGTATAAATAATAATTGAGCATTATGGATTAATGAAAACTGAATAGAACCGGTTTTTAAGTGTGCCTGCTTTGGGCGGGCTTTAGCCTTTCATTCAGCAGCAAAGAGCTACGAGAAAAAATTCTCGTAGCTCTTTTGCTGCCTAATTTTATGCTATCCAGCGCCAGTTAAAACCTAATTCATATTAAAACTAGTCAAGCATTATGCACTATTCCCTCACCAACTCATAGCTGTTCATTCCATTTAGCGGGGCAGTGTTAAAATAACTTGTTCCATTCACATCGTACCGTACTGCATAGGTAATACCGCCGCCACCGTCCCTTATTCCTTTAATTTCTACCGTTCCGACAGCTGCGACAGTGAATTTTTTTGGCTTATGTTTGATCATAAACGATTCTGATATAGGGGTCCCATTTACAAGAACTTGCACATAGTCCCCATCTTCCGCTGCATAGTCCCAGACCCAGATGACCGTTTCTTCTTCGGCCAAGCTATGGACAATCGTGTAATCCTGTGCGGCAAGCTTCTCATCGTCTGACAGCAATACCGTACCGGCTGCAAGTTCAACAGACACCTGATCCGCCAGTGCATCTGTGGCAGCTCTTGATGTCTCAACAGATGGCCCGGACGTGAAAAAGAAACCGATAATCCCGATGGCGAGGGCTATGCCGCCAAATGTCTTTAATAACCGCTTCGAGCGCAGTGGTGCTTCAGCTTCGGATAGAGCAGATGACTCCGGCGGAAAATCAGCAGGGCCTCTGCCTGAAGCGTTTTTCGTTTTACGCTTTTTTTCTTCCTTTCCCCAGCCGGCTTGCCACTTGCCCGGTTTACGCTTGTCATCCTTCATGGAAATGCCCCTCCTCCTTTCCAATGTTCACAGGTTTCCTCCAAAAGTAATAGCTTAATACAAGCCTCCCTGAAAAAACAAAAACAATCATTAAAATATAAAATAGCGTATGCCTTTTCGGATTATTGACTTCATAGCCATAGTTAAGAATTGCGATTCCGACATTTAAAATAACAAAGGTAACAAAGAATATTTTTACAAAAGGAAACAGCCAAGGAAAAATGCCATACACCTTCCTTAAAGCCGGAACAAGCAGGGAAATGCCGATAATCATTCCCGCCATCGAGATGAAGGTTATGGACCGGTCCGGACCAGCAAAGCCCGATGCGCGTATAGCATTGACATCGCTTTGAAACATTAAGGGCGTGAAGACGAGCAGAAGAATTACAACACCCATTGGAATGATGAAATACGCTGCGGCAAATATGCCCCAAAGCAGATTCTTCAAAAACTTCATGCAGCTCACACCCTTTCAATATCTTCTGCTGTAACTTCTGTCAAGTCCGCTTCTGTAAGCTGTTCTATATGACTTAACCGACTAGCTTGAAGATTGAGCGATCTTTCGTAGACATTCCGGACGTAGCGCCCATTACCAAAATCCCTTTCATTGCTTGCCTCCAAAAATATATGCTCCAGTTTTTCCGCCGCGGCCGTTGTCAATTTAAATCCATGTTCATCGTAAAACTTTCCGGCAATATTCATCAGTTCCATTGAATCGTAATCGGGAAATTCAATGATAGTTGGAAATCTGGACTTTAATCCAGGATTTACGGACAGGAAATGCTCCATATCTTCGCTGTATCCGGCAAGGATGACAACAAGGCGATCACGGTGATCGTCCATCATCTTCACAAGCGTGTCGATTGTTTCTTTCCCGTAATCCCCCGCACCCCCTCGTGCGAGCGCATAAGCTTCATCGATAAATAAGGACGCCATCCATCGCTTCTTGGATAATTTCCCTTGTTTTAATTGCTGTCTGGCCAACATAGCCAGCGACAAGACCAGAACGGTCCGTTTCCACAAGTTTATTTGCCTGAATGATTCCCAAGCTGTACAGCACATTTGCGATAACCCTTGCCATCATCGTCTTCCCAGTGCCAGGATTACCAGTGAAAATCATATGCAATGTTCGGTTTTCATCGACCGGCAGACCAACCTTCTTCCGTTTTGCTTGGATACGCAAACGGGCATGCAAACTGCGGATATGATTTTTCACTTCATCAAGACCGGCAATACCCGCCAGCGCAGTTTCCAAGTCATAGCTTTTCGGAACATTTTCCGTCGGCTTAATATCCTGTAGCTGGATTATATTCATCTCTTCTACTGCAACATCAGTCATCGCAATTCTCAATGATTGATTTCTCGTAATTTCCTCAACATAATTCCGGACCATCCGGCCATTCCCGGAGTGTCTGTTCGACTGCTTGTGCAGAGTCGCAATCTGATCGTCCAAGATTCTTTCTGATTCCTTAGCCATAGTGAATCCTTTAGAGGAAATAATGATTTTCGCAATTTCAAAAAGCTCCGTCTCCGTATAATCCGGAAAATCAACATGAAGCGGAAATCTGGATTCGAGACCGCTATTTGTTTTCAGAAATTCCTTCATTTCCTTCTTATAGCCCGCAAGAATGATCACAATATCTTCCCTATAGTCTTCCATCAGCTTAACGAGTGTATTAATCGCTTCCTGTCCATAGCTTGTGTTGGATGAAAGACCGTATGCTTCATCAATGAACAGCACCCCGCCAAGAGCTGAACGGAATAATTCCTCTGTTTTTTTCGCGGTGTGCCCCGCATATTGTCCGACTAAGCCCCCGCTGTCCACTTCCACGAAAGTGCCGGATTTCAGAAGCCCCATCTCTTTAAACATATTGGCCATAATCCTCGCAACCATTGTCTTTCCAGTACCAGGATTACCACTGAAAATCATATGCAATGACTGGGTGGCATCCACCATTAATCCTGCTTCCCGGCGCTTTTTCTCTGCGATAAGGAGACTGTGCTGGGTATGGATAAACTGCTTCACATTATCCAGCCCGACTACTTGCGAAAGCCTAGCCTCCAAGTCAAATCCACTTTGATCCTCAAACGGAAAATCCTCATAGATCAACTCATCGATTGGTGCATCCGGCTTCCGGATAAGACGGCCCGACTGCTTGAGGATTGCCGCTTCAATCACATTTCGGACGAGTCGCCCATTCCCGCTGTCATTCTTTCCTCTAATCTGGCTTTTTTCATATAATCTGAGCATTCCATCTTTGCAGCCATCGGCAATTTTGTATCCTTTTTGCTTACTGATCAAGCGGGTAATTTCCCACATTTCTTCAGGCTTATAGTCTTCGAAATGGACGATATTCGGAAAACGAGATCTTAATCCTGGGTTGGAGTTAAGGAACTGCTTCATCTCCTCACTATATCCGGCCAGTATGACAACAAGTTCATCACGGTAATCTTCCATCCCCTTTACGAGGGCGTCAATTGCTTCAATGCCAAACGAGTCATGCTCATTCCGGGCTAGGGCATATGCTTCATCGAGAAACAGCACCCCGCCAAGCGCGGATTTAATTACATCATTTGTAAGCCTCGCTGTGTGGCCGACATATTCACCGACAAGATCTGCTCGGGTCACTTCGCGCAGCTGGCCAGTGGACAACACCCCGATCGCTTTTAAATATTTTGCAACAACACGGGCAATCGTCGTTTTCCCTGTACCGGGATTGCCTGTAAAGACCATGTGCATCGTTATATTTGTCCTGCTGAGCCCTTTGCTTTCCCGAAGCTGCTGGATTTTCAGATTATCCTCGATTTTCAGGATATATTCTTTCACACTGTCAATCCCGACAATCTGCCCCAGCTCTTTTTTTATATCAGCAATGCCGGCTTCCTTCATGCCCCGTGAGAAGTTCTCCAGCAGCAGCGATTCAGCTCCGGCGAGTGCCACATATTTTCCGGATTCTATTTTTATATGAACAGATTCGTTAAGCTTTTCATAGTTTCTTAGTTTCATCTCTGAAAGCGGCTGATAAATATATCGATCGGCTGTCTCTTTCAGGCTGATTACACCGGTAACCTTCTTGAATTGCTTTGCAAGAAATCGAGAAACTGCCGGATCATACGATAGAGCAATACCTAAATCCGAAGCGCACTTTGCCTTCAAGTTCTCTAGTATACGGATTGCGATTTGGCTGATTTCTGCTTCCGAAAAAGGATATATATGAACCAAATCCGGAATTGCATCCATAAAATCACCGCCAAACATATGGTATACATCCTTTTCATTGCGTTCCGAAAGAAAAACAAAGAACTTCTGGTTTGCATGGATTTCGCTTATCGTCTGCCTGGACAATACGCCGGTTGTATCCATTAAGCGATTTTGCTCCACTGTGTAGCGGGCAGACAATTTGTATGTACCTGTCTTTGTCAATTGAGCAATGGCATCAACCACATTGGACGGAGCCTTTTCGATATTTTCAAACAGGACAATGTCGGACTTAGCATATAAAGATTTATACAAATCGGAAAGAAAAAGCTGATACTCGGTCGCAGTAGCATAGGATGCGAGATCGATTTTGGAAACTGTTTCATAATCGATAAGCTTGTTTTCCTTGAGCAAGGTTGCCATGTTCCTTACACTGGTTTTTCTTCCTGACCCCGGATGCCCAAAGATAAACATTGCATTTTTAGGCTTCAATGGATCCATCCCCGTTACAAACGGGCGCTTAAACGCAATCGACAGCTGCTCCAAGTACCCTCCCTGGCCAATCCATTGCGCACCGATGGAGGCACGGATATGCTGAAATATGGCATCTATGTTTTCTTTCGGGATTTTGTGCGTCTTTTTCTTTGGCGGTTCCATATGGTTGCTGCGAGCTGTTGTCTCGGACTGTGATGCGAGGTTTCTTCGATTGTCGACATGGCTCGCTGCTAAGCTTTTTGAAGCGTCTGTAACATATGGACCCCTGTTGTATTGAGGCGTGCGTTTCAGATTGCCGGAAATACTCCTTCTGTACTTTTTAGAAATAAAGCCATGTCTTTTGTAATCATCATATATTTGCCATTCCGGAAAAAGGAATTTTAAAAGACGAGCAAATTTTGTTTTCATTCCAGACTTCCTTTCTTGAGAGGATTCATTGTACAGTTGCATGAACTATACAGGGAATTATTGTTTACGGGAAAATAGAATGGAGCTATTAGGCGTTCATATAGTATGGGGTTATTCTAACATATCGGTTAGTGGAATTATATGGATAGTTAAGGGGTGAATTACTTTCATATTTTGGTTATTCTTTAGTTCTCTAGTTTGGAATTGCGATTTATAAATATGGGAGAAGCATAGTTTGTTTTATGTACTTCTCCTTTCTATCCAAAGCACGTCAGGCAATTTTGATTTTTTGCCAATAAAAATACAATTAACAACCACATATAATTGATAATTCCCTTTTGGGGCTGTAAATGCCGATGATCGGCTGAATTTATAGAAACAGGAGACACCAACATAAAAACAAGCCTTCTATTGGAGAGAGCGTGATTATATGAAGCAGCTCGATATGGAAATAATCAACTTCATTATTTATGATAAAGTTATCCCGCTATATTTTAAGTGAAGCTTAGAAATCATTTAAATACACCCGAATATCTACTTAAGCATTAAGCTTTAGCCATTATTCTTTTCTAATAGCACGGATATTTTATTATGAGCTTTTAGTAATACTTCTTTTATTTGTTTAATATGATTTTCTTTTTGTACCATCTGTTCATATTTCTTTTGGAATATCCCTTTTATTTGGAGGAGATTTCGGATTTCTTCTTTTACGAGTTTTTTATTTTGATCTGTATTTTGCGACCATCTAAAAAGCAATTTGATTTCCTGAAGCGAAAAACCTATTTGTTTTAGTTGAAGGATTGTTTCAACTATATCAATGTCATGCTCATTATATTTTCGGTGCTTATTCACAATTTCCGGATGCAATAAGCCCATCTTTTCGTAATAACGGATTGTATCTTTACTAATACCCGTAATTTCAGCAAAGTCACCGATTTTCATGAATAACACCACCTATTTTATAAATATATAAACCAATAACACAATTATACAGTGAAAAATGCAACGGATGATATGATGGCGGTAGTTTAGCCGTCCAAATTTCTGCAGCCCTTCTGCAATCGCTAAAATATGGAGCAGGACAAATGCAATTATAAGCAAACTAAGCATCCAATCTTTATTCGGCAAAACTAATATGATGAAAATGCCTATGGATACAATGACAAACATTACTGTCCGCAATCGGAGTCCTTCTTCTTTCCATTGATTTACACCTGCTATTCCAGTTAAAACCGCATATAACCCAATCAATAAATATATAATAAAAACCATTTACCTCACCCCATCCTTGTAATACATTAACTTTAAAAGGTGGAGTTAACTCCATGTCAATAAATATTAAATACTTTTTGTTGCTTCGATGGATATATTATATTTCTTCTGCTGCATTTTTCCTTCCCCTTCCTATAGGTACAACTAGGTATCTATGTTACTCCGAAGTACCTATAGCACCTGAAAGTACTTACTTTACTTTAAAAACTCTTTATCTCATAATAGCATTTACAGGTTAATACGAACATATTTCCCTGCTGTCAAATTGCATCCTTCCCAGGTCGTTCTGTGACGGTCGTGCAACTTGAGCGGGAGCATGGATGCTTTTAAAAAATTTGCTTTTAACAAGTTATAGTCAATTACTTGAATAAAATTCTCGACTTACGGTTAGAAGATCGATTTTAAAGAGAAATTAGGGGGGATATGTAATTCAGTATTATTACTGTTTCCTTTAATTATAAAAAATGGAGGTTTATATTATGTTTAAAAATCTGCAGCATACAACAACTGGATCTACGTCAAATTTTCGGACACATTCTGCCTAAGTTTTTTCTTGGGGCAACATCCCGAACGGATTGTTCCACA
>NZ_JBQCJW010000035.1:18280-38847 GCF_051967575.1 Solibacillus silvestris | reverse complement strand
AAAACTTAATTACCACAAAATGTGTGAAAAAAATGGGTTAGGACCAAAAGAAAATATAACTTAATCGACACTCTCAATCTTCCGCTTATTTATTTTCGCTCCTCACATAATTAAGAGCCGGAACTTCTCAATCAATAAAATGTGAATTTTGTCCAACCCAATACGTAAAAGAGCTTATATCAAAAATGAAATTGGCCTTTAAATAACTGCAGATTTTCAGTGCCATAATAAGCTTGTCTCTCTTTTCAGTCCTTCTGCCAGATTAGATTATTTCAAATTGCTGATTCGCTTATATGCGACAAAACGTTCTGCCCAATACTTTTCATTGACATTCGAAATCGTGATCCCTTTTGACCCTGCGTGGATAAATTCATCATTGCCGATATATATGCCCATATGGGAAATGGTAGGGATAAAAGTATTTTTGAAAAACACTAAATCGCCGGGAACAGGTTTTGCTACTTTTGTCGTATCCTGTTCAAAATACATTAAGCTGCTTTTACGGTCCATCTGAATGCCGACCGAATTGTATACATAATTTACGAAGCCGCTGCAATCGAAGCCTTCAATCGTCGTGCCGGCATATTTATAAGGAACGCCCAATACCGTGTTTGCCAACTGGATCGCTTGTGCATATAAGTTTCCGGTCTGAGGTGAAACAGTCGCTGGCAATGCCATTTCACTGTTCAATTTTTTTTCAATCGCTTCATCTGCTGTTTGTTTAAAATCGATTACTGCTTCCACAGTGTTTGCTGTCGGGGCTTCCACTGCCAACTCTTTTTCGTTTTGCTGCTCGATTGTTAGCTTTTGGCCAACTTTAATCGCATCGGATTTCAAATTATTCCATTGTTTTAAGCTCGCAACGGAAATATCATGCTTTTTAGCGATTTTTGTTAAATTATCGCCTATTACTACCGTATATGAAAACGCATTTTGCGGCACTTCTACCTTTTCTTCTGCAACGGAAATAGCTGTCGCTTTATTGGATTTCACTTCAGTCGAGGAACTTTTAGCAGGAGACACTACTAGTTTTTGCTCTATGTATATATGATCTCCCGATAGTTTGTTCCATTGTTTCAGCTGCTGTATTGTCGTGTTGTGAGCTTTCGCAATTTTTGTTAAAGTATCGCCTTGCTGTACCGTATAGGATGGCGCTGCTTCTACATTTGGCGCTATTAGCATAACCGTCGAAAGAGCAATTCCCGTTAGAGAAACCTTCCATTTGTTCTTCATTTTGAAAACTCTCCCTTCTTTGCGAAACTTCTATTCACTACTATTTTACTTAATTTTTTATGGAGTGGACAACATGCCAATAGATGGATATCACCTTGAAAATGTTAACAAACTATGAATATTATTATACCTTTTTTTCTATTTTTATTTAATAGAATAATATCGAAATTACGCAAATTCTGACTATTCACAAACTTAATCTTTTAATTTACTTGTTTTTTAATATATTTATGATAAAATTAATTCTTGTGTAAAGATCTAAATTTTTAGAAATTTTAGTATTTTCAAATTAAAAGGAGTTCAGTCAACATGAATAGCAAGTCAAGTTTTTTCCGTGAGAATATCGCGGTTGGTTTTATGTTATTTGCGCTTTTTCTCGGTGCAGGTAATATCATATTCCCACCACAATTAGGTCAAATGGCCGGAGAAAATATTTTAGTATCCATGATCGGATTTTTAATAACGGGGGTTGGATTACCTCTTTTAGGTATTATTGCCGTAGCAAAAAACGGCGGTGATTTGGAAGTATTGGCAGGCCGTATTAATCCATATTTCGGGATTATTTTTACATCTATTATTTATTTATCGATTGGACCATTCTTTGCGATTCCGCGTACAGGTGCGGTATCCTATTCAATCGGGGTTGCTCCGTTTTTATCAGAAGGAATGCAGGAAAGCTGGATTCCATTATTCATCACGACACTTTTATTTTTCGGACTAACATTCTATTTAGCATACAATCCGACTAAAATTGTCGACCGTGTCGGAAAAATTTTGACGCCTGCGCTTTTAATCGTTATTTGTCTATTAGCAATTAAATCGGTCATTACTCCGATGGGCGAAATCGGTGAAGCACAGGGTCCATATATTAATAATGCTTTCGGTGAATCATTCATCCAAGGATATTTAACGATGGACGTACTTGCGTCATTAGTTTTCGGTATCGTCATCGTGCAATCACTAGTCGCACGCGGTGTTACAGAAAAAGCAAGACAAGTTAAGATTACAATTTTCGCAGGCATTGTCGCAGCGGTTGGCTTGGCATTTGTTTATGTAGCTTTAGGCTATATCGGGGTGACAAGTACGACAGCAATCGGCTTCCACGATGATGGTGGGAAGATTATTTCACTGGCAGCACAGCAGCTTTACGGACAAGCAGGCAATATTATTTTATCGGCAGTCATCATTTTAGCGTGTTTGACGACATCTGTTGGTTTATTGTCAGCCAACGCGACATTTTTCCATAAAATTTTCCCGAAAGTTTCCTACCAAGTGTATTTAGTCATTTTCGCACTATTCAGCTTCGGTGTTTCGAACTTCGGATTAGCGGATTTAATTAAACTTTCTTTGCCGGTTTTGGTGGCGATTTATCCATTCGCGATCGTGCTTATGATTTTCGCTTTGTTCGGAAATTTATTCAACCATGCACCGAGCGTATATGGTATGGCGCTGATTTTCACGGGCATCGTTGCCATTTATGATGGTGTGAAGCAAGCTGGCTTTGAAGTCGAAGCATATGACAATTTCCTGTCGATTTTCCCATTCTACGAGCAAGGGATCGCATGGGTTGTCCCGGCATTGGCAGGCGGCGTCATCGGCTACATTATGTATTTGGCAAAACGTAAAACGAAAACAAGTTTATAACTTAGAAAGAGGGTATGTTAAAAGTAAAAATCTTTTAATATACCTTCTTTATTTTCGACAAATCGGCTTTTTCAATCATTGGAATAAGCTCCAAGCCGCCCTATCCCCTATGCTCTGAAAGTTTTTATGAAAATATTCGGAAAGACCGATATAATAAAGCTAACAATAATGTGAAATGCCATTCAGCAAGGCGATTGATTTTCTTATCTCCTCTCCTTGCAAGGCTTTTTGCTACCCTTTTTTCGAGTTAAACAATAAATAATGAGGTGGACTAATGAACAAAAAACATTTGTGGGCACTGCTGTTTTTCATTTTGTGCCTAACAATACCCTTTACCGCGCTAGGTGCTCCATTAGATGAAGCAAAACAAATCGTAAAGGAAAACTATGTGGGGAACATTAACGGCAATGCGGACAGGGCGACAAGCGTTGAACAGCTGATGAATATGCTAGACCCGTATTCCACTTATTTTACGGCAGAGGAATTTGAGGATTTTATAAATGGGGTTGAGCTTACTTCTGTCGGTATCGGGGTAGTCATTGAAAAGGTCGAGAGCGGCATTCAAATTACCGAGCTTATCGATGGCGGGAGTGCCAAAAGCGCTGGCTTAAAAGTGGGTGATGTCATTACTGAAATCGATGGGATGTCTACTACGGTCCTTACGATTGATCAAGCATCTTCCCGTATTAAAGGAGCGGAAAATACTGCCGTTTCGTTAACGATTCTTCGTGAAGACGGAACAATTTTAAAAAAGCATTTAACGCGCAAAGCTTTTTCACTTCCAAATGTGGAAACAAAGATTTTATATGGGAATACCGGCTATATTTCATTGAATTCCTTTTCAAATGATACAGCAAGCCTCGTTTCGAAAGCGATTCGGGATTTGAAAAATAAAGGTGCGAAAACATTTATTTTCGATTTGCAAAATAATGGAGGCGGCTATGTAACCGCAGCGGAACAGCTCATCGGCATGTTTCCGAATGCTACATATGCCTATAAAATAACAGAAGCTTCAGGAACATCTACCGTTCGCGCGATGAAGCAATCTGTCGCATTCCCGGAAAATACGAAAATGCTCGTGAATAAGTTAAGCGCCAGCTCATCCGAAATGACAGCGGCTGCCCTTGCTGACCAAAAAGCGGCGACTTTATATGGGCAAACAACCTATGGAAAAGGCTCGATGCAGGCATTTTTCGAGCTTGAAGATGGCAGCTTTCTAAAGTTGACGGTAGGGCATTTTTACGGTCCAAAAGGTACGAAAATAAATGAAGTTGGGGTCAAACCTCATATTCAGACAATAGGCAACCCGCTCTTTAAAGCACATTACGACACAATCGCTTCCGATTTGGCAACTTACAAAGAGATGGCCTCCCTGAAAAATGTACCGCTCGACAAAACATTTACGATCAAATTTTCCGGCAATCTTGCTCAATCCATCAACACTGCTTCAGTCGAATTAGTGGAGCTTGGCGGCACGGTCATTGAAACATCGTATAAATTATCAGGTAAGCAGCTGCTTGTCACACCTAAACAGCAATTAACCGCCGGAAAAGAATATGCCCTCATCCTTCATCCTAAAGTTAAAGGAGAAAACGGGAAAACTTTAAAAAACGGTGTGTATTTACATGTAACGGCAAAATAAAATATGTGCCGGCAGAAAAAAAGACGATCCGCAAATAAAAGCGGATCGTCTCTTTATTCGTATAGATTACTGATGAACTAAACTTTGCTCATTCGCAAAATAGATCATGCTGATTTCTTGCGCCAGTTTCTCCGGATTGGATTTATTCGTCAATAAATTAGTCAACGTTAATCGTTCCATCGAACCGACAAGGCTTTCCGCAAGAACAGTCGCATCCACTTGTTTTACAATAGGATAATCTTTAAAATTATTGTTGATGACATTCACTAATTTCGAAACAAACATTTGCTTCACGGCAGTCGATTGCTCCGCCTCATAAAATCCGATTTTTGTTAAATTCGGATTTTCGACAAAGTAATCGAAAATTTGCTTCAAGTTTTCCTGAACCAATTCATTTGCCTGTTTGTCATTGTTGATTTCATCGGAAGCATTTGCGAATATTTCGATTAAGTCATTTTGGAACTTTTCATTTAGATCATTGAATAATGTTTCTTTGCTTTGGAAATATAAATAAAAAGTTGGCTGTGTTAAACTTGCCGCTTTCACAATGTCACTTATTTTCGTTTGATGATAGCCATGTGTTGAAAATAGCTCTATTGCTTTTTCCAATAATAATTTTTTACTCTTCTCTCCACTTGAGTTTACTCGACGTCCTCTTGCCATACTTCTCCACCTTATCTCTATTTTAGATGTTTAGTACTTCATATAATAATTTCCAATTATTCCACTTACAATTATATATTAATTTTTTTTCAAAATAAAGGTTTCGGTCATAAAAATAACATTTCTTCTCATTTTTAGCGGTCCATTAACATTACTTTTGAATAAGATAGTCAGCTACTCGGATTTGGGTCCAAAAGTAAAGAAAAGGAATCGCCGTTATAATACGGCAATTCCCCTTTTTTCACTTTTTACGCAATACTTTCCCTTTCACTTTACTTACAAATTGCTGTAGTTCGTCCATTTTGAAGGCGAATAGTAAAACAAAATAACTAACGGAAGCAATAGCAAAAGTGAGCAATATATGAATCCATTTTTGATCAAACACAATCCATTCGGCAATCGCCCAGTTTACCGCGTTAAACAAAATCCCAATCGCTGCGAGCTTTATAAATTGTCCGATATTGCTGTTAACTAGCTTCAGCCCATATTTACTATGCAGGACGATAATGAGTAAAAGGAAGTTCACGATGGCACTCACCAGTGTCCCGAGTGCTACCGCATTTGCACCCAATCCATCAATTGTCGCCAAGACGACCGCAATATTCACGCCAAATACCGTTAAAATACTGAAAACCATCGGCAGGACAGAGTTGCCCTTCGCATAATAGAATCGTGTAATATACGTATTTGCCGCTAAGAAGAACATCGTCGTACTGAATAATTGCAGCAGTGGTGCGGTAATCGCTGTTGACTCCGCATCAAATTTATTATACTCGAATATAATACGCACAATACCTTCCGCCTGGAAATAGAAGAACACGGAAACAGGCAATACGAGCAAATACAATAAGCGCATACCGCGAGTATAAAGCGCTTTGACAGACTCTGTATCCCCATCGCCCTCTTTTTTGCTAAGTAACGGGAAAATAACAGTCGTTACAGCAGTCATTAAAATTGCTTGCGGGAACTGTGACATTTTTGTCGCATAGTTCATCGCCGACCGAACCCCTTCTTCAAGCATTGCTGAAAAGAAGCTCTGAATGAGTATATAAAGCTGTGCCGTCGCGCCGCCGAGCATAATCGGGAGCGCCACTTTCCAAAGCATTTTTTGGTCTTCGGACTGTTTAATGCTCGGCTTAAACGACATTTCCTTTACATCCCGTACGCCATACACAAGAAACAGGAACATACAAACCGCACCAACCAATGCCCCGATTCCCATTCCGATCGGCCCCATAATAATGGACAGCACAACCGATACGAGCAGAAATGATCCGTTATAAATTAACACCGAAAATGCCGATAAATGGTAGCGCCCTTGTACGTTTAAAATACCGCTCATCCATGTCGATAACACAAGCATAATCGTCGATGGCATCATCCAATAGTAAAGCGAGCGCAGGATTTCATACTCTAACCCATCTTTCGCATGGAAAAACTGCATTAAAATCGGATCTGCCAATGCCATGAACAAAATGACGACAAGTGTAATCGTAATGGCAATTGTCGTAAAAGTCCGTCGTATATATTCGGTAATACTCGATGACGTCTTATGGTATATCGAGATAAACGCCGTCGTAAACGCCCCGCCAATTACTAAATATAAAAAGTTCGGGATTGTATAAGCATTAGTAATGCTATCTGAATATACGGTTGTACCAAATTGAATCCCAATATAGGTTTCACGGGCAAAGCCTACTAATCGGGCTAATATATTAATAACGGCAACCGCCCCTATTATTTTTAAAATTCCTTTCAACGCTTATCACAATCCTTTAGTTACAGTTACTTTATTTTGCGTATATTGTGTAAAGATCTTTTAAACGCGCGATGATATTTTTGGAATCATGTGTTTCAAGAAGCTCATTTACACGTGCCTCATTTACCGGGATGCCCTCTTTCACTGCATTTTCAAGCGCAAGCTGAAGCAGTATCGCATCTTTTGGCGGCACTAATACCCCCACACCATCTGCCAGCATATAATGCAAGCCCCCAACATCAGATGCTATTACCGGTGTCCCGCAGCTCATCGCCTCCAATGCGACTAAACCAAGCCCCTCAATATAAGAAGGCAGCACGAATACATCCGCAGCCTGGAAATAATGCGCTAATTCATGCTGCGGCATTGGCTCGATAAAGTGAATCGCAGCATTCCCTTTTGCAAGCTCCTTCACTTCATTTGTAAAGTTCGCATCTTTCGTTGAACCTACGCAATAAAGTGCCGCTTTGCCTGGCATGCTTTCGGACAATTTAGTAAATGCTTGTACGAGCTCACCTACACCCTTTTCCCGGATAATATTGCCGACAAATAAAAAATTCGTTTTTTCCGGATCCATTCCGAGTTGTGTGGCATACTGCTTTTTGTCTGGCGCTTCCTTGAAAACAGTGCGGTCGATTCCCATGCTCATGACCGTAATTTTGTCGCTTGCAACATTAAAAACTGTTTCGATCGTTGTTGCAAGCTCTTCCCCTACAGCAATGACATGGTCGGCTGATTGCAGAATTTTCTCGGTGAACTGCCGGATTTGCCCGCTTTTTTTCGCCATTTTATTAATATCGCCACCGTGAGCTGTTACGATGTACGGAATATTGTAGCGCTTTTTTAAATAATAGCTGAAAAGCCCGCTAGGAAAAACGTAATGACTATGTGTAAGCGAAATATTGCGCTTGTTTGCACGGAATACACGCATAAAATTTTGCGCCCATTTCAAATATTTCAGCAGCACATTTTTCTTTCCTGTAGCTGGATTCGTGTTCACAGCGAGCAGTGTTTCGATGCCCTCTTGTTCAAGCTGTTCGACTTGATTTTTAACAAAAATGCCGTAAGCTAAATGCTCCTTTGATGGATACATATTGCTAATGACTAAAGCTTTCTTCATGATCTTTCAGCACCTTCTTTTAAAAGCTGCTCTCCTAATGCTGATTTTTCTTTAAACGACGTATTTGTGCGCGACGCCAAATTTTGCGCACCTTGCCAATCTACAGCCATATTGTTGAAGAGCATCGCAAATTTTTCATCCGATTCATGTAGCTCATCAATCGGCAAAGAGTAGTTGCCTAATCCCGCCATTTGCAAAAAGTCATTTACCTTTACATGATATGACACGCCGATAATCGGAGTTTTCGCATCCGTCGCCAATATTAATGAATGAAGTCGTGTACCTACTAACACATCAAATGTTGACGTAATATGTAATATACGCTGCGGCGGCAAATTCTCATCGATAATTTTCGTATTTTGCGGATGCTTCATTTTCGCTTGAATATCTTTTGTAACATCCGCATCTTGCGGGTATTTCGTCGCGAAAAATGTAATTTCGACATGATGTTCCTCGATTAAACGATCCAGGTTCTTTGACATGCCATCAATGTAATTTTCATATTTCGCTTCATCACCAGTTGGCCAATACGAGGCGTTATAATACGGGACTGCTGTTACACCGACCGATATTGGTTTTTCACTATAATGTGAACGTTCTACTTCCAAACTAAATGCAGGATCTCCGATAACATGCACTTCGCGTTTTACCCCAATTGTTTTCAACAGCTGTTCTGATTGGGGATCACGCACGGAAATATTTTGCGCATGTTTTGCCATATAGCGGATAAACCATTTCCCTAACCCTGTATTGAGAGGTCCGGCTCCACAGCCATACACGATATATGGAATATTGTTGTTTTTCGCCATCATTGCGTACGAGCCATATAATGGGGCTTCCCGCTTGTAAAGATCCATTAAAATACCGCCGCCGCCAATAACGACAAAATCCAGATTTTTCACTACTTTTGAATTCTCTTTATATGTTTTTATGAACGTTTTCACTGCATTGCCATTTTTGTAATATAGCGGATAGCTTTGTACATTATAACGTTCTGACGTTTGCTGAGGGTTATTGCTGAATACTGTAATATTTTTCGTATCCACCTGAAAAACTTTCTGAAGCTGGCGGATAATACTTAGCAATATCGCCTCGTCCCCATTATTATCATTTCCGTAATTGCCGACTATTCCAATTTTCATCTATGCATTCATCCTTTGAATCAAGCGTTTCAAGGCGCTTGGCTTATTTCATTTTTCTTTTGAAAACACCTCTTGAGCAGATGTGTTTTATGCTATTATCCTTAATTCAAGTATAGCATAATGTCAGTTTGAAACGATATTATCGGGAATAAGATCATTTCATTTCTATAGTAAAAATTTATCATTTTAATTTAAAAAAATTTGTGATTTTCCATTTTATTGACGGTTTAAAATTAGTATTGGTTTCATTTTGACGTTTTTAACAATAAATCATGGAGAATTTTGCTTTTTTGTACCATTTGCAGGAAGTAGACTTTTCCTATACATTGCAAATAGAGGTGAATTTATGCATAAATCAGAAAACTTCTATTATGTTGAAGCCCTTGTTTCCCGATTATTGATAGACGATGGGGATTTCCCTCATATACAGGATGAATATTACCGAATGCAGGCAGGTATTGTCGGTGAAGAAAAATTACAAAGAACATTGGCAGATTATCATTTCAAAGAAGATGCAAAAGTCCTTTATAATTTCGAATGTATAAATGATAAAGGTTTTTCCCATCAAATCGATGCACTCATTTTAACGACCAGATTTCTTCTCATCGTCGAAGTTAAACAAATATCCGGCACTTTATTTTATAAACCGGCATTTCATGAATTTTCACGCCAAACTGAAGAAGGCATTTTAGAAAACTTTCCAAATCCATTCGACCAAGCTTTCCGGCATCAATTATTTTTATCGAATTGGCTCGAGAATTGGGGAATTCAGCTTCCAGTTCTATTTATCGTCGTTAACGCCAATATTCGCACAAAGCTAGACCAGTCCCTAAACAATTCCCCTATCATTCATTTGAGTGGCATGCCTCAGTTTTTGGAAGAACTATACAAAAAATATGAAATGGTAAATGTCGATCTAAATGATTTAGCCAATAAATTATCGGCATTATCTTGCAGGCTGCCTCCCAGGAGAAAAGTAAAAGTGGGAATTCATCGCCTTCGTAATGGCGTACTTTGCGAGAAATGCCATTTTCAACATGTGATGCGCTATAACCGGGGACTGTGGGTTTGCCTGCAATGCGGCGAAAAAAGCAAGGATGCTATATTTTTAGCGTTGCATCAATACCGTATTTTAATTAGCAATCGCATTACAAATCGTGAACTGAGAGCATTTGTTGGAATCGAATGTAAAGCAGTCGCGTCAAAACTTCTCAATCGTTTGCAATTAGAACAGTTCGGCAGTGGGCGCGGCGTTTATTATTTGATACCTGAAAATATTTCGGGACAAATACGTTGAAGTCGTTTGGCCCCGCGGGTGGAGGGTTCTACTTTCATGCTCGGATGTTCTACTTTCGCCTGGGGAGCGGGGGGACTTCCACTTTCCGGCTGAAATTTTCTACTTTTGACGGAAATTGTTCTACTTTTCACGCACGATGTTCCACTTTCGTGCACGGGAGTTCTACTTTCGGCGGGCGATGTTCTACTTTCACCCACGATGTTCTACTTTCGCCCGGGGAACGGCGGTACTTCTACTTTCCGGATGAAATTTTCTACTTTTGACGGAAATTGTTCTACTTTTCACGCACGATGTTCTACTTTCGCGCTCGGAAGTTCTACTTTCGGCAGGCGATGTTCTACTTTCGCCCACGGGAGTTCTACTTTCGCCCAGGGAGCGGCCGTACTTCCACTTTCCGGCTGAAATTTTCTACTTTCGACGGAAACTGTTCTACTTTCGCGCTCGGAAGTTCTACTTTCGGCGGGTGATGTTCTACCTTCGCTCGCGAGACTTCCACTTTCACGCCCAGAAGTTCTACTTTTCACATACTTTGTTCTACTTTCAAGCCAAAATGTCCTACTTCTAAAATATGGAAGTGACTAATATCCGCAGATCGTTCTATTTTCACGCAACTAAATTCCAATATACGCCATTAAATTTGCTTTCCCAATTATTTATATAGATCCCCGCAACATCTGCTTCGTTTTACACTCATCTCAGCGGTTTTCTTCCCTCTCTCCTCTCTGCCCTCTCCATCTCCTCGAAAGTATTAATTAAGACAGCAATTCTTCGCCGCATCTCTTCGCTTCAGCAACAAAAAACCTTTGCAAAAGCTTTCCATAAATGAAAGCTCCGCAAAGGTTTTCCTCAATATTTGCTAGCGTTACTCTTTTGTGATTGTGCGGTATAAGAATAGGCTGAAGTGCATGCGCGATACTTCCACGCTTGGCTTGAATGTGTTATCTTCATAACCTGTCGTAATTTTATTTGCCGCTAATGTATGGATATAATCGTATGCCCAATGCTTAGCGCTGACGTCTTTGAATTTCGCATCAATTGTACCTGTTAAACTATATGCCTCGACTAAGATTTTCGCCATTTGTGCACGTGTTAACGGTTTGCCTGGCTCGAACTTGCCGTCGCCT
This sequence comes from Solibacillus silvestris, assembly GCF_051967575.1. Lineage (NCBI taxonomy): Bacteria > Bacillati > Bacillota > Bacilli > Caryophanales > Caryophanaceae > Solibacillus > Solibacillus silvestris. Next base: position 27,223 of record NZ_JBQCJW010000035.1, on the reverse strand, counting down.
GTACCGTTCATGATGCCTGCTTGGACAATGGCGGCAACTGCACCGTAATATGTGCTATTTGTCGATAAATCCGTAAATCCAGGGTTTGCCACGTCTTTTGTTGATAAACCTAACGCACGTGTTAACAATACCGCTGCTTGACCGCGTGTTAACGCTAAATCCGGCTTGAACGTGCCATCTGGATAACCGCCGATTAATTTATTATCGACTAAATACGTTAATTCTGTTTTGTAGCGGTTGTTCACGGAAATGTCCTTAAACAATGCCTTTTCCGCTGCTTGTACAACAATTTGTGTAGAAACGGATTTCGTGCCCAATGTTGCCGTTACGCGGGCAGTGCCTTCTTTTCCGTTTGATTTGAACACACCTGAACTGAATACTGAACCGATATCTCCATCAATTGACCACTCGATTTGAGATTCATCGTAAATTAACGTCTCATTATTCGCGCCTGTTACATTCGCTTTTAATTGAATGGACGCATTTGGCTCAACTGGCCCCTTCACTCCGGAAATCGAAAGCCCTGCAGGTGCATCGACGACATTAAAGCTGATCGATTGCGCTGCCCCTTGATTTGAAACCGTTAAGCGCTCAGAACCAGCTGAAACTGCTGTATAGCTTAAACCATTCACTGTTACTGTATTATTTTGCGAAGTTACGACAAAATCTTTCGCATTCACATTTAATGGATTGTAATGCTCATCCAATACATAATTCGGTGTGAGCTTGACAGTCGCTCCTACAAGCAATGTACCAACTTTATCACGCGTAACTTGAATATGTTTAGGAGCATTTGTCGTTGGAGCTGTACTTACTGCTTCGATGATAGCCGAAACACGACGTTGAGAGCCGCCAGAAGGTGTATTCGCCAAAACGACTGTATTGCTGCCGTATTTGCGAATGCCCATCGTTGTCGAGCCGCCGCCATCTAAGTTGATGGCACGATCGACACCAAGACTTACCAAATAATCCGCAAACTGAGTTAATGTCATACCGGCACTTGAGCTGACACGACCATCCACTGTAATTAAGTGAACTTTCTTTTTGTCCTTGCTGATGGCAATCGCTGTACGCGGCGCCGTCTCTCTTGCACGCGAGCTTGATTCATTCATCGTCACGTTTTTCTTGCCATCCATTACAAGCAACGGACCACTTGCCATCATAAACTGTGCATCCATCCAACGATTATCGATTGAAAAGTTTACCGAAATTTCATCGCCGATTTTAATGCCTCGGTATTTATCGCCCCATGTTGAGCCATTAAATGAAAGCACAAAGCCATTGCGTGGAATTTTTGCCTTCGTTTCATCATCATAGCCACGAATCGCTGTTACTTTTCCTGTTAAAGTTTGGCCAAATTTCGTGGAACCAACCGTATTTCCAGTTTCCACGATAAATTCCATGCCTTTTCCGCCATTCGGAGTCATCGAACTATGATTTTGCGGTGTATAAATAACCGCTTCATTATCTGCGCGCTTTACATTTAAGCCATTCACTTCATTTGTCTCACCATTATATGTAACGTTGATTTTACTGTTGTAGTAAGCAATTTCGCCATTTCCATCTTTTGTGATGCCAAATGCGATTGGCTGACTGACATAGTTTGAGCTTGAGCTTGAAATGACACTTGGCGTTATGATGTTATTATTTTGAGAAATTAAATATAACGGATAACCGTCAGTCATATTATAGAAATTAGAATTGATCGCACCAACTACCCGGTTTCCTTCTTTTGAATGACTATTCGCATGCTGCGTCGTCGTCATCAACGTATTGACCGGAGTCGGCAAACCTAAGCTGATCTTTGTGAAAGAATTGCTTAAATCAACTTCTAAATGATTGACCACATTCGTTTTTGAACCTTTATGTGTGTAGTTTGAATACTTTACCCCTGGCGATAGCGGATACGAGTCATTTGTCGATTGTGCTGCACTTGCAAATTGTGGTGTACTGAAAATTAAAGCGAACACCATTAATATTGCAAAAACTAATGATTTTTTTGTTTTCATAATTTACGCTTCCTGCTTAATTTGAAGCAAGTCACCTTCCTCTCTTTCTAACCTATACCTTACCTTAACAAATTTTCGCATGAGAAACTATTAATCTTATGTTACATTTCACAAAAAAACTATCGTTTCAACATAAAAATACATTTTTAAAAGTAGATTGCTGGGGCATAGAATTTTTATTGGCCGATTGCGGGGAAATAGCAGCCGCTTTTAACAGCCTGTTCATAACTCCTCAAAAAAGAACTACCCCTTAAAGAGGCAGTTCCTTTGTTTATTCGGATTTTTGTTTTTCGTAGTCGCTCAATTTCAGCATCGGATACATTGCGCGGCTGCTTGCGAATAACCCGAAAAGGATGAAATAGAAGAGCACGTATACTTTCAGTTCCCAAATATTATAGAAGAAGCCTGCTACACCTGTTGCAAACCATAATGCAAATAAATATTGCCCGAATACGGTTTTGCGTTCCTTCCAGTACATCCATACCATAGCAAGCAAGAAGCCTGCGAATAAAAGGACACCCACCGCGCCTGTTTCCGCAATGACTTGGATGTATTGGTTATCGGAGTAGAAGTTTTTGCCTCCGTAAATATCTGAGCGGATTCCGTATTCCTCATAAATTGGCGAATCATATGATAGTGTTGCAGAGCCGCCGAATGTGCCGAAGCCAGCACCCGTAATTGGATAATCCTTCAATATTTCAAAACCTTTTTTAATATAGAACATACGGCCGCTTTCCTGCATTAGCTCCAAAGTGTCGTCCGAGAATGTTTCGGTAAAGCGGTTACTAATACCACCTGAAATTTCATCTGGTGCAATTGTATTTTCCACACCTAAATTTTGTAAAAATGTAACGCCCCAGTTCACAGGTAAGTAAATAAGCACAATCGATACGACAAAAGTGACGACGATTTTCTTCAGCAATTGCCAGTTGCGTGCAAGCAACAGGAAGAACAGCACGAATACGAATGCGGCTATCCATGTTCCGCGGGATAATGTCAATAGCAGCATCCCGAAAAATGCGACTTGCGCGATACGAAGACTCCATTTAAATGCATTGTCCTCATATACCCAGCGCAGGAAAAATACTGCACAAATTGCGAAAAACAGTACAAGTGCTAATGAGTTCGGATTATTAAGCATTCCGTAAATACGCACAAAGTTTGTAGCAGACAGCACTTTTTGAGTCCAAACTTCCGGCATCAGCAATTGGCGCATCGACAGTTTTTCGACAACCCCCTGGACGAAAATGATGGCGCCTGAAAATACAGTGATCCATGCAAGTTTCACAAGGAAATTTTTCGGCAATTCACTGCGGCTGATGATGTAATAAAGTAAATACATCACACCGAATGTACGCAATTGGAACACGATGGCGCCAAGCGATACACCGTTTTTATAGCCGATAATTGCTCCGAAAATCAAAAATGCAAAGTAGAAATACTCAAATGGCTTGAAATGGAACCATGTTTTAAACTTCCTCGCATTCAATAAAAACAATCGGAACAATACGACAATCGTAATCAAATCACCGACTAGCTTAAGACCAGGGTTCAGTTCAATAAAAAATGTACGGAAAATGACGTACGGTACTAAAATCATTAAACTTTGGAATGGCTTAAAAAATGCGAACAGCACAAAAAATACAGCTGTGCTAATTTGCGCTATATTCGGCGGAAGCAATGTTGCTGCCCCAAGTACAAGCATTGCCCCTATAATTTCGAGCCATTCTTTTTTATTCATTTTGACAGAAATGTCCTTCATAGGTGTCCCAAACCCTTTCTTATATGTAGTTCTCTATTTCATCCCGCATAAACGGACAGCAAGCCCCCTCCCCCAAGACTTTAGAAAATGAGAAAGCCCGGGATGCAGCAACTGCCCGTATAAGCCCGATTAGTGAAGTCCAGCAATCAATTGGGTGAATATCGGTATTAACACGCTTTACACGCTGAAACCCTGCTGATTAAAGATTCACTTTATAGGTTAATTTCGTTCATGTGGATTAAGACGAACTTAAGTATAATATGGTTACAATTATATTACAAACGATTTAAGAATTGTGGTTTTTCTATTATTCTCCCACATAAATTGATAAAATAAATTCATAAGGAAAGGAGCGTGAATATGTGTTTAAAAAAATAATCGGACTAGCCTTCGCATTTGTCGTTGCTTTGTCTTTTACAACACAGTCCACATCTCATGCAAATGATATAAAAGGTCACCAAATGGTCAATGAATTAACGTATTGGTCCAACCTCGGTGTAATTCGTCCTGACAGCAAAGGAAATTACAATCCGAACCGTGCAGTCACTCGCGGCGAATTCGCTTCATACATTACACGCGCACTGCAGTTACCAGCTTCTTCTACATATACATTTAAGGATCTAAAAGCTGGCAGTGAACTGACTCTTGAAATCCAGGCAGCGGCGGGCTCCAATATTTTAAGTGGCTATCCTGATGGCACATTCCGCCCAAATGAAAAAATTACACGTCAGCATATGGCGGCACTATTGCAAAAAGCATTGCGCTATTCGAACGTGCCACTTGATGGACAACCTTTAACATTCAAAGACAACAACAAAATCAGCGATCAGTTCAAGCCTGCTGTCGCAACAAATGTTTACTACAATATTATTCGTGGTTCACATACAGCAAAAGGGGTGTTTTTTGAACCTCAAGGCAATGCCACAATCGCACATGCCGCAGCATTTTTATATCGTATGAACAGCACAATCCAAAATTTTGCTGTAAACGATAATGGCGGAAACACAGGTCCGATTGAAACACCTGCACCGAATCCGAACGTCTATTATGTAGGGACAGTATCAAAAGGGACAATCGAGAAAAATCCGACTGTATACTTCAGCTACGATCAAGCGGAGGCAGCATTAAACAGTTCAGGATCAAACCTCATATTAAAAGGCGATAAAATCATTAAGATGTCTGCCGGTATCGCGTCAGCAGCGGATACAAAGGCAAATACAACAACAGTTTATACGGACAAAAATTTCACAAAGCTATTGTCATATGCTTCTGAAGGCTCACAATTCAAATATATTGGGAGCAATGATGAATACGCGATCGTTCAGTTAGCAGATACGAAAGGCTATGCGAAAATCGATGAAGTGACTTTAACACCAACGAGCTTAATTAAAGGCCAAGATTTCTATTTCGTTGAGGGCGGTTACTTAACACATCGCACATTCAACCATATTTCACAAAAATATAATTGGGATTATGTCATTAGTGAAGCACCTGCATTTATGCAGCGCGGCGTAAATTATTATAGCCAAGACGGTGTAAACTTCTATTCTGATATATTCTTAACAAAAAAAGTAGGGACATATTATCCTTACTTCCAATTCCAATCAATCCGCCAGCATTCAAACTATACAGCCGCGGAATTGGATAATATCATCATGTCGTTATTAGTGGAACGCCAGGCAATTCCAACTTCTCCTCAATATGCAAATGCACCGACTGAATCCCGTTTAATCGGCATGGGGGCTTTGTTAAAACAAGTGGAGGCACAGTACAATGTAAACGCCTTATTCATTTTAGCGGCAGCGATGCATGAGAGTGATTATGGGGTAAGTAAAAATGCATTGACGAAAAATAATATTTTCGGCATTAAAGTTTTTGACGCCGATCCGACATTAGGCGAAATTTATCCGTCACGCGATGATAGTGTAATGGCTTTTATTACTCGCTATGTCAACTTAAACTACGTACCGCAAGCAGGCGCATATGCGAAAGGTGCAGCACCGGGCAATAAAACTTCCGGTATGAATGTTCACTATGCGTCAGATCCATTCTGGGGCAGCAAAATCGCCGGACATATGTTCCGTATGGACAATAAATTCGGCAAAAAAGATTCCAAGCAAGCAAAATTGGCGTTCGTAACATATGAAAACGGCCACCAAGTAAATGTGCGCACAGAGCCGACTACAAGCTCCCCTATTCACTTCACATTTAAGGCGAAATATGTAGGTGAAACGGGAATGTTCGGTTATCCGGTAGCGATTGTTGAAGAAATAATGGGTACAGACGGCTATGTATGGTACAAAATTCTTTCGGACGATAATCCGGCAGCTCAATACGGTTGGGTACGCGCCGATTTAGTTCAGCCAATTCCAGAAAACTGATTTTTAATCCAGCACTTCTAGCATCTGTAGGAGCTGCTGGATTTTTGTTATTTTGAAGGGGCTTTGTGAAGCAGTATCGGGTTAAGCTATCAGAAAATAATTCGTTATATTGAAACTTCCCGGAAGCTATCCGAAATCGCGATTGGGCTTCGGTAAATGCAGATTGCTTTTCAGAAGGAGGAGAAGCTTTTTCGTTTCCAAAAATGCACTCACCAATTTTAGAAAGCCAATGCACTTTTTCTTTTTGCATAAAAAAAATGAGCCGCTTCTTTTATAATAAGGAAGCAACTCATCTTTTCAATTATTTTGTATAATATTGCACAATACCGTTGTAAATGGATTGGGCAAAAATTTCGATGTAATCATCTGCCATTAACTTCGCGTAATCTTCGCTATTTGTTATGAAACCAAGCTCCACTAATACAGCAGGCATCACTTGTCCTTTTATGACGACAAAATCCGCACGCTTCACACCGCGATTGTTCATTTTGGCGTTTTTGACAATTTCATTATTGATGGCAGTTGCCAATGCAAAATCTTCTTTTTCGTTTGCATTGGATGTGACACTATAATAAGTTTCTGTCCCTTTAGCCGTTTCCTTTGCAGCGGAATTTGCATGCAGGCTGACAAAAATTTCGCCGTTTTCATTTTTCGCATATTTCACGCGTTCTTCCAGGCTCGGATACGTATCGCCCACACGTGTCATTTTCACTGTTGCGCCATCCTTTTCAAGCTTTTGCTTAACTAAATTCGCAACTTTTAAAACGATTTCCTTTTCACGTGCATCTTTTCGTACCGCACCGGGATCTTTGCCGCCATGCCCTGGGTCAATTACAATAATCCGGCCATTTACAGCTGTTCCTGTTTGGTTAAGCAGCTGTAAATATGTTTTATTAATATAGCCATTAATGCCGTTGTACGTAATTTCAGCCCAATTCCCTGTTAACGAATGCACTTCAACAAGTGTGCCGCGATTAATTTGGCCAAGCGAACGCGATGTGCCTAAAGCGGATTCACGAATATGTAATGCATCGACTGTCGCTTTTCCGATCGTATTCGTTAATAGCTGTTCGGGTGGTGTAATCGGCTCTTCTTTTTGACCATTATCATTATCCTCCGCATTTTCAGCAGGCGGTTCCGGTTCTGGTTTATTTTGTTCCTCTTCCACTACTGTGTTCGGAGATTCCTCTACCGGTTTTTCCTGCTCGGCTGCCGGCGGTGTCACAACCTCATCTGGCAATGAATCTTGCGTTTGTGCAACTCGCACATATCCCGGCAAGCCATCGACCAGTGTGACATACCAATTGCCAATTGTGCCATATACGGCGATTTTATCTTTGTCAGCAAGCGAACTGACAATATCCGATTTCACATCGCGCTTTTGATATACTTGAATTTCGCTCAGTGCGTAAACATTTTTTTGAACGGTATTGATAAGTCGGCCCGATTCATCAACAAAATCAACATAGTCTTTATAAATATAGGCAAAACGCCCTTCATGCGAAACTTTCAGCCATCCATCCTGCTGAACTTCGAATACTGCAAACGGAGCACCTGTATTCACTTTCGTTAATATGTTCGATGCATTTGACGAAGAAGCAGTCGTTCGCACATTCAGATTATCAACATTCGCCTTAGCGGAAGCAATCGCAACCGAAGCATCAGGCACGCTCACCCCTTGAACAGGCAATGGTAAACGGTAATTTTCGGAAGATGCACGCGCAATAAATGAAGCAAACTGTGAACGCTTCACCGCATCTTTCGGATTATACTTTTCGGCATCAACCGTAATCCCATTGAAATATATTGCCGCCACATAAGGATAATAACTATATGTCGGGTTAATATCTTTGAATGGAATTTCCAGATTTTTCGTTTGCTCGATATTCAGCTTAAAAGCAATTGCTAACACTTTACTCATTTCTTCCCTTGTCAATGCTGTGTTCGGCGCGAATTTCCCTTTAGAGTGCTCCGAGAAAAACCCTAGTTTCACGGCACTTTCAACATATCCTGAAAGCTCTGTTCCAACTGTTACATCAGAAAAAGATGATTTTTGCACTGTTAATGGCTTGTTCTTTGTCGCAACAACGACCATTTTTGCAGCTTGTCCCCGCGTCACTTCGGTATTTGGCTTATACAGCGTTTTCCCGTTCTCTGTGTAACCTTTAATAACCCCTGCGTTGACTAAATAAGAAATTTCCCCGTACGCCCCGTGTGTAGAAGGGACATCGGCAAAGCTTGTGTTGGCAAATGCCATATTCAATTGGAACATTGACATGAAGATGATAGTCACCGTCATGATGAAATTGCGCATAGACAATGTTATAATCCTCCCTTCTATTAGACAATCTTCATTTTACCAAATAATCTATAAAATTAATATCCAACAAAGTTAGTAAATTAATATTTTTCTATTTAATGTTAGCTTTATAGTAGGAAAAAGGGAGGGAGATGCAGTTTTGGAAAATGAAGTTCTATTTTCTATATAGCAGCGGCTATTAAAGAGGAGGGGTTCTACTTTTTGAGTGAAGTGTTCTACTTTAGTGTCGGGAGTTTCTACTTTTAAAGGCCAAGTTTCCACTTATAGCGAGTGGGGTTCTACTTTCCGGCTGAAACTTTCTACTTTCCGCCCCTGCTGTTCTACTTTCGCCGGGAGAAGTTCTACTTTCAAGCTCAGAAATTCTACTTTCGGCGTGGGATTGTCTATTATCTTTCGCTTGTTCTACTTTCCAGCCGAAACTTTCTACTTTCCGCACCCGCGGTTCTACTTTCGCCGGGCGGGGTTCTACTT
>NZ_JBQCJW010000035.1:0-18180 GCF_051967575.1 Solibacillus silvestris | reverse complement strand
CAAAGATTCTACTTTCGGCGGGAAATGTTCTAATATCTTCCGCTTGTTCTACTTTCCAGCCGAAACTTTCTACTTTCGGCGGGTGGGGTTCTACTTTCAAGCCTAGAAATTCTACTTTCGCCGGGAAATGTTCTAATATCTTCCACCTCTTCTACTTTTCACCTGAAACTTTCTACTTTCCGCACCCGCTGTTCTACTTTCGCCGGGTGGGGTTCTACTTTCAAGCCTAGAAGTTCTACTTTCGGCGGGAAATGTTCTAATATCTTCCGCCTCTTCTACTTCTCAACCGAAACTTTCTACTTTCCGCACCCGCTGTTCTACTTTCGGCGGGCGGGGTTCTACTTTCCGGCCTAGAAGTTCTACTTTCGGCGGGAAATATTCTAATATCTTCCGCCCCTTCTACTTTCCAGCCGAAACTTTCTACTTTCCGCACCCGCTGTTCTACTTTCGGCGGGCGGGGTTCTACTTTCAGGCCCAAAGATTCTACTTTCGGCGGGAAATGTTCTAATATCTTCCGCCCCTTCTACTTTCCAGCCGAAACTTTCTACTTTCCGCACCCGCTGTTCTACTTTCGCCGGGCGCTGTTCTACTTTTGCCAACGAAACTTCTACTTTCCACCCATTCCGTTCTACTTTTCAATTTACAGCTGCCCCCCCACCTCCGCCGCGCCAAATTTTGTGCAAAATCTATCCTTTTCCATATAAGAACAAAAAAGAAACACAAACAAATTTCGTCTGTGTTTCCATTAAGCAAGTACTCCCCTGCAATTGCAATTGTATCCGCTAATTATGTAGAAGTATCTAAATTTTTCATTTATGAATAAGTATGCCGTTTTGCCAATGCTTATTATTTTAAACGGTTAATGAATGCTGTTAAATGTTTTAGCATGACATTGTCGTTTGTGCCGAATGTGCCATCACCTTTGCCTACTGTAATGCCATTTGAAGCTAAGATTGAAATGTCGCTATGTGCCCAGTGTGATGAAGGTACATCTGTGAAATGCATATTTTTAGATGACATTTTTAGATCAAATGCTGTTACTAGCACTTTTGCCATTTGTGCACGTGTTAATGGTGAACCTGCATTGAATTTGCCGTTTTCGTCACCTGTGAAAATTCCTAATTTATAAAGTGCTGTTGCGGCACCCGCATATTTTGAAGTTGATTTCACATCCGCGAATGGCGAATTTGTATCAGATGTGTCCAATCCTAGCGTTTCCGCTAATTGAAGCGCCACCTCGCCACGAGATGCATAAACTGTAAAGTCGATTGCTGAGTCTTTTACTTCTTCTTTATCAACTGATGTTGCGGCTGCTACTACCTTCTCAGTTTCTCCAAAGCTAGCTACGCGTTTTGCGCCAACATATCTTTTCCCCCAATAAGAAGAATCTAAACTTGACTCTGTAACGCCAGTGCTTGTCCCTGCGTGTATGAATTTGCTGCCGCCCAATGAAATGCCAACATGCGAAACGCCTCCGCTCGTATTGAAGAAGACTAGATCGCCTGGTTGTAAATCTGATTTTGCAACGGCTTTCCCTTGTTTATATTGAGTAGCTGCTGTGCGGTTTAAGTCATGTCCCAATTGCTTGAACACTAATTGAGTAAAGCCTGAGCAATCTAGACCGCGCGCTGTTGTCCCGCCATAAACGTATGGTACGCCGATATATTTAGAAGCTGTTGCTGTTAATTCTGAAACTGATGATGCTTGAGCTGTATTCGAACCCATCCCTACACCTGAAAAAATCATGAAAGTTGCAAAGATCGGTAATAAAATTTTCTTTTTCACTTTAAAATGGAACTCCCTTCAAACTAGGTCTCGAGATAAAGAGTCGAGATATGACAGAACAGAAAGCTGATTTGTTCATGTTTATTTAACCTAAGAATAGGGTAACATATATTGTTGTGATATAATTTTTCACTTCTGTAACAGATGCAAGAAATTTATCATAAAAACAAAAACGCCAAATTCCTGCATTAAGCAGAAAATCAGCGCTTTAAAGACAATATTTGAATATAAAGATTTCTCGTTGTAATATTACTGTAATGTAGCATACTATAATTTCCCAAATCACTTACTAGAAAAATGCTGAACTACATAATATTTCCCATTTTTAGACTGCTCAATGCCGATCCCCATATGTGTATATGCGCTTTTTAATAAATTTTCGCGATGTTTTGGTGATGCCATCCAGGCAGCAACTGTTGTTTCAGGTGATTTGAAGTTTCGGGCCAAGTTTTCGCCGAAGCTTGTATATTCATAATCAAACAATGTAGCCAAATCCCAAGGGTTGCCATAAAACGGTGATACATGCTCAAAGTAATTGCGCTTTACCATATCCTTCGCCTTAATAATGGCCAACTGCGACAATTTCGGATCTTGCAGTACAGGCGAATACCCTGCAGCAGTACGCTCCTTATTTACTAGCTCCACTATTTTTTTCTCCCACTGTTTATGGTGATTGACCGTATCAATATAATCTTTTTGCAGGAAATCATACGCCAATTCCAAACTTTCGACCTTGTGCTTAAACTCCATGCCGCGCTTTGTTAATGCAGCAACATGGGCGCGTGTCACAAATTGATTTGGCTCAAATACAGTAGCGGTCTTCCCTTTGACGATGCCAGCATCCGCCAATGATTCAATATAATCTTTTGCCCAATAGTTTTTTGGCAAATCTTTAAATTTCGCTTTATTATTTTGATCTATTTCCACGGCAAATGCAAGGGCGATCATTTTTGTAATATGTGCACGCTTCAATGGCGCATCAGGCTGAAATGCGCTTTCATTTTGGATAATTCCCATTTCAGCAAGCTTGCAAATTTCCTTGTAATAAGGATGTTTTTCCGATACATCATTGAAATCAGGCACAAAGTCAGTTGTCAATTCCACACCCATCGTTCGTGCAACAATGCTTGCCGCTTCAGCACGTGTCGTCATATTATTCGGCTTGAACGTGCCATCCTTATAGCCTTCCATAAAGCCTTTTTCAACAAGCTCGTATATTACCGGGGCTGCCCAATAATTACTTTTCACATCGGAAAAGCTTGGAGACGTTTGTGCAAAAGTAGTGGTAGTATGCAATAAACTTACAATGAATATCCCAGCTACTAAAATCCTTTTCATCCAGTAAAGCCCCCTCACTATATTAACTCTTCATACTATTATATAGTTTGACATTTTTGATCAAAGCTGGCTGTGTTAAAAACATAATTCCCTGAAAATCATTCGTTTTACAGCTCCCAATAATGGTCGGCATGCGAATAAACCTTTTATGCAATGCGCAAAAGGCATTCAAACACAGCATCATATTATCTATTGAACCAAGTTAAAAAGAGTGTCTGCATGCATGATGAGACACTCTTTTTTATAATATCAATCTTTTTAAAAATTACAAGTTTACAGCCCTAATTCGAATATGGCTGCCTGCAATTTGTTGTAGTTTTTAACTAATGATTTTTGATCGATCGTTAAACGTTCATATGCTGTTTTGGCTGATTTCGCTCTTGATGCATACGTTCTTAATGAAGGATCAAGATCGTCAATTTGCTTTATGACACGCTGAGCCGCTTTCACATCCCGCTCTGCTTGCTGAAGTGCCGAGTAGTTCAATACTTGACGCTTTGAGGCTGATGGGAGTGCTTTGTATGCAGCCAATGCATTTTCTACGTCTACTTCAAAATTGCTTGAAGATGAATTTAATGAAGCAATGATCGTCATTACTTTTTGCACTTCAGTCACATCTAGCACGGCCTGCTGCAATTTGTAGTAATTCGTTACTTTTAACTTTTCCTCTTCGGATAATTTGTCGTATGCAAGCTTGGCTGCCTCCAAATTTCCTTGGTAATACTTATCATTCGGCTTCAGGTTGGCGATTAATGTGTAAACATGAATAACATTTGATAAATTCGAATATTGATCCATGTTCGTTACATATTGCTTTTGTCTATCATCCAATTTCTTCAGCGCTGTATTCACTGTGTTGAATTGGCGGCTTAAATCATTGCGCGGATTGCTTAAACCATCGATCGCCTTAATTGCTGCTTCAATTGGTTTAATGTATTTCTCCTGCTCTTTTAATTCTGATTCCAATGTCACTGCTTTTTTATTTGCAGAACTTAATGATTTGAATGCTTCACGCGCTTCTTTTATTTTGGCGATAAATTCGTTTGGTGGTGCAGAATTCAATGCACGGATCATCGCATCAACTTTCGCTCCGCCCTCCACATTCAATTCATGCTCCTGCAATGTTGAATAATTCGCCACTTGTGCCGCTAAATTTGCAGGCAATGCATTGTACAAAGCTCTTGCCGTTTGTGTATCCTCGACAAATGTTTTACTTGAAGGTTTGATTGAGTTGATCGCATTCACAACTTTAAAGATTGTCGTGTAATCGCCGAAAAATTTCTCGGTATTCACGAGCAATGCACGCTCTGACATCGAAAGCTTTTCGTACGCTTTATCAGCCGCATTGTATTTGGAAATAAACGTCTTAACATTGGATGGATCCAATGCCAGAATGTCCGTATCCAATTTTAATACGGGCTTCACTGCACGTTCACGGTTTGTCAAATCCTTATAGTTCGTCACTAGACGTTTATCCGAGCTGCTTAAACTATCATAGCTGTTGCGCGCATCAATAAGCTTCTGAATATAGTTTTCCGCTGTCGGAATCGCAGCATCGATCAATGCGATAACTTCCTTTGCATTTGATACGCCAAGTTCAGCCGTTGCAAGCTTCGTAATATTATGCACTAAGTCTTTCTCTGTTTGAGATAGATTTGAATATTCAGCACGAATCGCTGCAACATCCGCTTCATATGTTTTAGAGCCGACACGCAATTTTTCGATGCGGTCAATCAGGTTTGCGGCCTTTAAAACGCTTCCCAGCTTTGCTCCATAGTTGTACACGTCATTTTTTTGCTTCGTTGTTAAACGTTCGTAAGCCTTTTGCGCTCCGGATACTTTACTTGCATACGATCGGTCAGTGTTGACAGGGAGCTTGTCGATTTGCTCGATTACACGCAATGAAGCTTTATAATCACGCTCAAGCTCTGTCAAAAGCTTAGCATTGCCGACACTTCGCTTTGTTGCTGAATCTAGTTTCTTATATGCTGCCGAAACTTCCGCTAGCTCTGTCATAAATACTTCGCCCGATTTCGTTGCTAACGCATCAATTCTTCGCTCAATTCCAGATGCCTCAGTGACAGCTCCCTGGAAGCCGGTTAATTTCTTGCCGTACGATTCTTGCAGTGTTTTTTTAATAATATCCAAATCTGTTGCTGGATCTGCAGGTGCTGTAAAGCCGTCCAATATTTGATCGAAATTCGCCTGAGCTTCTGACAGTTTCGTTTTAAAGTCATTTGCAGTCGGGCGAATTGCATCGATTGCCAGCATTAATTTTGCGATTGGAAGAAGCTCTTTTAGTTTGGCCTCATTGTAAACAGTCTCCTTCATCGATGCTGTCAATTTGTTGAAAGACGTTTCAGCTGTCGTTGCTTTACGCGCGAAATCCGCTGCCTTAACGTCTATTGCATCGATCGCCATAATCGCATCAAGTGCAGGCTTGTACTCGCGCTCCAAATCCGTTAAAATCTTTATATTTTTGACTAAGCGCTTTCCGTTTGATGAAAGCGCGTCATACGTTTTGCGGGCATCATTGTTTTTTTGTAGATCAACCGGTGCCGCAGTTTTTAATGCTAAAATTTTGCTGTCCAAATCCGCCGCCACTTTTTGCTCGTCCTGTTGAGCTTTTAAGTAAGACATGAGGAAATTTTTCAGTTTTACGATGTTTGCCTGATCTTCTGACGGAATTGCCGTTGAATCCGGCCAGTTATTAAGAGCCGTTTCCGCTTCTGCCAGATCGGTTATATAATTTTCGCTCGTCACTTTTAATTTTGCGACTTTATCGGCAATATTCGCGATTGGCGTTAGCATTTCCAGACGCGAGCGGTTTGTTATAAGCTTTTGCTCCTTTGTATCAGGGTCCCCGTCTTTCGCTTTAATTTTTGCATACGAAGATTCGGCTGTACGCACTTTTGTGACAAAGCTTGTCGTCGTCGATAGCTTTTTTGTATCCGCTAAAGCTGGATCATCTATATTTGCGAGCACACTTGTTTGGATTGCGTCAATTTGCTTGATGACATTCGCCGCCGTTGATGATGATTTTTCCCAAGCTGTAAGCAGTGCAGCAGAATCTGCCAATACGTAGCGGCGCTCTGCTGAAGTAAGCTCATTGTATGCTTTACGCGCAGCGCTGACAGTAGTATCTGCATTTTCTGCACTGATCGCACTGATCTGCGCTTCGATTGCAATTGCTTTATCATGGGCAGCACGCATTTCCAGTAGTTTGTCGGCATTCGTCACCAATGTTTTTTCATCTGTACCAAGACCGTTATAAGTTGTCTCGACTGTTGGCAAATTATTCCGGAATTCCTCAGAGTTTGCTGCATACTTTGCAAGCTGTGTAATATCATTTACTACTTGCAATGTCTTCTTGTAGCTTTCCATATCTCCATAGTTTGGCACTAGCGCTTGCTGGAACTCATTAAGTTTGTCGTATTCACTCAAAATCGCCGTCACTTTAGTATTAAATGTCGTGCCAGTAGGCGGGTTTTGTTTAATATCAGTAATTTTATCCTCTACAGATTTAGCCTTTGCAATATTCGCTTCTGCATTTTTAATGAATTGTTCAATGCCTGTTTCATTTTCGACAATTTGTATTTTCAGGATATTTTTGAACGCTGTATCTGCAATTTCAATTTCTTTAAACATATCGCGCGCATTTTCAACAGCAGCTGCATAGCTGTCTTTTACGACCGGCTGCGACTGTTCGGCAGCCTGAACCGGAGTAATCGCCTCTTTAATAAACTCTTCCAGCTTTACTACGATATCTTTGTTATCCTCTAATTTTTTGAGAGAATCTTCTGCAACAAACTTTTTTATAAAGTTTTCCGGACCATCTCCACCATAATATTTAAGTGTAGAAAGAAAATCTGTCGCTGGATTCCCAGCTAGTGCGGCAGCTGATCCTAACACCCCGGATGCAGCCGTTAGATCATTTTTCAACTGGTCATACATAGCTTGAGCGGCATTCGTCTCTGCAATCAGGTTTTTATTCGATGTTGTTAATTTGCCAATCGCGTTTTTTAAAGCATCTGGATTTTTTGTCAATTCAGCGCAGCTTTCCAAGTATGTGATTTTAGCATTAATTAAGCTAAGCAGCGGCTCTGTTAATAACGCCTTTTCCGCCTCTGACATCGTGTTATATTTATTGCGCTCTACTGCAATTGTTTGCGCGCTTGACTCTTCATGTGCCGCTTTAAAACTATTCAGCAATTCCTCCGCAGTTAGTGCAGCTACCGTACTGAATGGTGCTGGTGTTTCGCTTGCCTGCACTTCTCCAGCTTGTGCAACGATTGCCGGTGTAATGAGCAATCCGGCCATTAAACCTAGCTTTACATTTTTCTTCATCGTATAATCCCTTCCTTTACGGGTGCTTTTCCGATAATTGTACATAATCCCAGTATATTTATCGGCAATTTTTCACAATTTTTTAGTTACTATATATGAAAAAGGTTATAGGTAAAAGGACTTTTGGGTAATCTATTTGTTTTCCGGGCAGGGGCTTTCAATAGAAGAAGCTATAGTAGCCATTCTCGCATTGAATGGGCAATTTTATTTTTTATCGTCCCGCCACCTCATTTCCGTTCTAAAAAAATCACCCTATTCAATAAAGAATAGAGTGATCTTCCATTATAATGCGTCTGTATATAGCTGGCCTTCCGGTAAATACTCGGACATCCCAATTTCCTCGAGACCATTTTTGATTTTCATCGTATAACCGAATCGATTAACAGATAAATAATTCGCCTTCGAAATAATCATCTCTTCAAATACCGGCAACTGCGATGGATCTGCATCTTTCCAGTATTTATATGCGTTAATCAAGTCTTCAAGTGTTAAATGCTGATAATCTGTTCCGGCAAATTCACCTTTTGCATTGACGCGGTACCAAATATCGCCGTTTGTACGAATCCATTTGTTTTTTTCCAATTGTAATGCGCGGCTCACTGATGCTGCCGTTTCCACATATTTTGGATCTTGGAATTCTTTATACGCCAATAATAAAATATTCATTCCGCCTAGTAAATGGTTCATTGAGGCATGTGTTGTTACTTGCTGATTAACCGGGAAATAATCGGAAATATAATAAGCATCATCAGCAACTTTTATAACATGCCCCGCCTCTTTGCGCGATACTAGAAGATCTGCATAATTGCGCAGCGGCTCTTTATATTTTGGAATATTAAAGTCCGCACCAGAATTATAGTAGAATAACGCAATTTGTTCATTAAAGCGCGTATCGATAAATGGTGCTGTTATACCGTACAGGCTCTTTAAATACGTACTTGTTACTTCCGTTTTCCAATATGGTTCATTGCCTTTAAATTTATCCAAGCTGATGAAAGAGTTTTTCACTAAGTTCGCAAAATAGCGATCGCCTTGCTCTTTATATAAAACAAGTGCCCGATCCTCTTTCACTAACAGCAAATTCCGGCCGAAGCCTTGATATGATTTTGGCATTGGCTCAGTCGTTGTCGCCATTTTATTGTATGGACCTTCCGCTGTATACCAGTTATTGCGCTTTTTATAGTTCAGCGCTGTTTCAAGCATCCAGCCATTCATGTTTTCATCCGTTTTGAATAGACGCTCATTCGAATCCATATACCATGTATCGATAATGTCATTCCCGTTTGATGCTAACGTATAGAAGCTGAATAAATCTTCGCCCAGCCATGCATGGGAATATGCCTCGTACTCAGTTTGCAAATCGCGCATATAGCTCGTTCCGCCTGTATCTTTATAGCTTTGCGTTAATTGCTTGGAACGATATGCTTGTCCAACCATGCGGTCTGTCGCCAATTTCTCGTTCGACATAATGCGCAATAAACCTGTTGGATATGATGATGAATCATAGCCGAATACATCATTGACATTTTTCTCTATCGGGAAACGATCATAGCGATATAGACGGTAGTTCGTTACATTCGTCGCTTTATGGAATAAATCCACCGTTAAATTGGAATTTCCTTTGTTCGTTAAATTCGTAAATACAAAATCATCACCGTTCTCCAATGTTCGAATCGTTACTTTCACCGTCGCTCCTTGATTGCCGACTGCATAGTTGTAAGTCGTATCTTTTGCGACACCATAAGTTTCTGTGGAAGTTCCTTTAAAAGAAATCGGTGCTGTCGAACGAAGATAAAGCGGATTTGTATCAGACGTTACTTGCGTGAAATTCATTTCTGTACGGTTCAATTTATAATTCGTTGAAACATCCGCTGCTTGAACTGTGTATTCGTTTTTTTCAATTTTATTTGTTGCAACGAGTGCACGGTGAAGCATTACAGAAAATGTAACACGGTTTACTGTCGCTTTCGGATCAAATGAGCCATCTTCACGCCCTGTCGTAATACGATGCTGCGCTAATATTTTTACATTTTCGCGATGCGATTCACTAATCTTATTCCAGTCTTTGAACGTCAGCTCTTCGCCGGTATCTTTTAAGCTAAAAGCCCGCACTAAAGTTGTGGCCATCTGTTCACGTGTCAGCGCATCTGATACACCGAAGCGTCCATCTGGTTTTCCGCCGAATATACCGGCATTATATGTAGAAAATACTCCTTGTAAAAAGCTAGATTTACTACTTACATCCGAGAACTTCGCTTGATAAGCGGCCTCTGGAAGCTTTAATGCCCCTTTGAAAAGATTTGCCGCTTGACCACGGTTAATGTTCAAATTCGGACGAAACTCTGCATCCGGATAACCACCGATTACACCCATTTCCACAAGCTGCATCACTTCATTTTTTGCCCAGAAATTGTTCGGAACATCTGCAAGCTTTTGCTTAACAGTTAAATGTACAGCTGTTTGCTGCTCTTTATCCGGCTGCTCTGTTGTATCGTTTTGTCCAGGTTTTGTTGTTGGCTGCTCAGTACTTTCAGAAGAATCTTGTTTTTCTTCTGTCGCTGCAGGCTTTTCTGGTGTTGTTTCTGCTTCTGGCTGAGCAGGTTTTTCCGGTGCTGTTTCTGCTTTTGGCTGAGCAGGTTTTGCCGGTGCTGTTTCTGCTTTTGGCTGAGCAGGTTTTGCCGGTGCTGTTTCTGCTTTTGGCTGAGCAGGTTTTGCCGTGGAAATTTGCTCTTCAGGTTGTACGACAGCAGGATTTTGTGATGCATCTTTTTGTGCTGCATCTTTTTCACCAGCCGCCAACTCTTCTTGCACGACATTGTTGTCAACTGACCTTGTATTTTGGTTTATAGTATTTTGTGGAATTTGTACTGTTGAATTTTCAGCTTCGACTGTTCCTTCTACATTTGCATAAGTTGCGGCAGGTAATGCGGTAGAAATAAACAATAACGAAGCTAACAATGCTGAACGAAATTTTGGCATTAGACGAATTCCCTCCTTTTTTTCAATAACGTTTACAATTATACAGAATATTACTTTCTTTTTCACTGAATCCTACAACTTTTAATGGAAAAGTAATATTTCATTGTTCAGTGTAGCATGCAAAATGTTGATGCGCGATGGTAATTCCCGCTTATGTTTCTACTATTTTCATCGATGGAAGCGAAGTTTAGAGAAGGTTTGGTGTTTTTGATAGAGATGGCGTTTTTTTAAGTGTGGGAATTTGCTTTCTTCTTTATTGCTTCCATTTCAAACTGAACAGGTTCTACTTTTCGCGCCCGATGTTCCACTTTCCACATTGAAGTGACCATTATCCTCAAGCCGTTCCACTTTAGCGAGGAAATCTTCTACTTTTTCAGGTAAATGTTCTACTTTTCCCACCTGTGCTTCTACTTTTACCATCCTAAATTCTACTTTCCGCATTAAATTCGCTAATATCCTCAAGCCGTTCTACTTTAGCGAGGAGATCTTCTACTTCTTCGGGTAAATGTTCTACTTTTCCCGCACTAGCTTCTACTTTTGCCATCCTAAATTCTACTTTCCGCATTAAATTCGCTAATATCCTGAAGCCGTTCTACTTTAGCGAGGTGATCTTCTACTTCTTCGGGTAAATGTTCTACTTTTCCCGCACTAGCTTCTACTTTTGGCATCTTGGGTTCTACTTTTCCCGCCCGATGTTCCTCTTTCCACATTGAAGTGACCATTATCCTCAAGTCGTTCTACTTTATTGCCTTTAATCACTCACATTTTGCCTGCCCATCCTTACTAATTCTCCATTCGCACAAAAAAATACACTTGAGCCCATTTCACGTCTCAAATGTATTTTTCACTCTTTTTTTCTATTCTACACTAATAACCGTCAACTCATCCGATGTTGCTTGTAGCGCATTGAATAAAAATGTCGCTAACTGGGCGCGCGTCAGCTTCAAGTTCGGACTGAATGTAGTTGCTGTCGTGCCGTTTGTAATGCCGTAATCGACTAATGTTTGAATATAATTTTTTGTCGACGCATCGGTCAATTTATTGACATCGGCAAATTTCGTTGTTGTGACTGCAGACTGTTGCAGGTCAAAGCCGATTGTTAACATTTTAGCTAGCTGGGCACGTGTTAAAGTTGCATTTGGACGGAATTCATCTTCATACCCATTGACGATACCCGCTTTAGTCAAAGCTGCAACTGCTCCATAATATTTGCTCGATGTCGGCACATCTTTGAATCCCGGATTTGGCAAGGAAGCATCCTTTAAATTTAATGCAGTTGCCAAATATAATGCCGCATCTCCCCGTGTCGCCGTTTTCCCTGGTTCATAGGTTTTATCCGTCATCCCTGTAATGATTCCTTCATTATATAAAGATAAAATTGCATCGGCATGTGAATTGGAATCTTTCACATCTGTAAACGGATTTGAGTATGCAGCATCAACAAGGTCCTCATTTATTAAGACAGACGGAGATGCGATAATTGCTATCGTAATAAATGATTTATAAAATAGTTTTTTCATTTTGTTTACCCTTTCCGTTCCGTCATTATCGTAATTATACAACACATTTCTATATAAATATAAGAATGACAGGCTTTTATCTTAACTTTTAAACGAAATATTCAATGTCCGCCTTTTCCCGTACACCCCATTTAGCCGCAAATCATTCTGCCCTTCACAAGCTCCATCCGAAATAATCCCGAAGAACGAAAAGGGATCAGTCCAAGAAAGACTTCTCGGACGATCCCTATAGTATTTCCGCATTTTATTGCAGAGTTGCATTCGTAGTAAACGTATCGACTAAAGCATTGCCTGCTTCATCTTTCACATCCCCTACACCTGTTCCTTTTTTAATAGATACTGTCGTGCCTACTGAAAGAGTATCGGCTAAAGTGACTGTCACTTTATTGCCCGTTGTCGATGGTGCCACAGAGGCAATTGTCATCGCTGCTCCTGACACATTTTCGATGGCGAATGAATTTGTATCAAGCCCGCTTACATTTTCGCTGAATGATAGTTCGATTTGATTTGCAGATACGAAATTTGCCGCATTTAATGTAGGGCGAATATTTTCTTTCAAATTAACGACAGCTGTTAAATTTGGCTGTGCTGCTACAGAGTTCTTCGCCTTCACGCCCGTGATGAATAAATTGCGCGGGCCCGATACTGTTGTTTCGTTCGGCTCCAATGTTAATATAACTGTATTTAAAGCCCCGCTTGAAACTTGGGCGTTCAACACTCTTGCATTCGGAATCGAATAGTTGCCCGCCACTGATGCAGTTGATGCATCCAGCTCGTGATTGAACACTAATTTCACTTGATCGTTCGTCAAAGTCGAATCGGCAGTTGATGTTGTCACAGATGGTGTTTCGAGCACATTGTTATTGTACGCGTAATCAGTTGTGCGCGGGAATGATACGGCTTTATTGCCCGTATTCACACCGTAAGCGCTTTTCACTTCCGTAAAGGACAACGTTACATTATATGTCGCATTATCCGCATCGCCCGCGCCTAGCAGATCATCGAGTTTCACGCGCAGCACTGAATGATTATTCGCATCTTTATAAGCCAAAGCTGTCGGGGATCCTGTAAATGTGTGTGTTACGCCGCCTTGGATATAGCTGCCTGCTGCTGTTATGCGGGAAGCTGACATTAAATCAACCGCTTTATTCAATGTAATGTCCAAATACTCAAAATTGCCGTCTCTTGTTACTGTTGTTGCTGTTACTTCAGGTGCTGTCGTATCGATTGCAAATGAGTGTGTCGTTGCAAATGTGTTCGTTTCGCCTGAAATATCTGTAATGACTTTCCCGGCGGCTGTACCAATATTATAAAGACCGTTTAAATTATTTGCCGCTGTGACGATAAACGAGCGATTGTCTCCTGCAACAGCATCAATTCCCGTAATCGGATTGATCGACGTACCCAGTCTTAATTCCAAATCTGTCAATGCCGGCTTTTGAATGCGCTCGGAGAATGTAAGCTTGAAAGTTTTCGGGCTCATTTGCGCAATGCTCGCCAGCGTTGGTTTGACTCCATCTGCCCCTCCTAAAGTAAAGCTTGTGGATAACGGGTTCGGGGCACTGAAGTTCCCTGCAATGTCACGTAAGCCGGCGAATGTTGCAGTGACTGGTGTATTTGCCGCCAATGGTTGCCCATTTACTGTGGCATTCGTCAAGTCAAAATCCACATACCAATCCCCTGTGCCGATATCGCCGGTAATGCCTGCCACATTCGTGCCATTTGCCAGTTTAAAAGTGACACCGCTATTACTGAATGAACGCAACGGCTCCGAGAATGTGACACGGACTGTTTTCGCATCAGTATTAACCGTGCTCATAAGTGTCGGGGCAACTGTGTCTGTCCCGAAGTTTACAATATCATCAAATGGTGTCACTGAAGTTCCAGCCGTGTTTTTCACATCTTTAATTTTTACGACATAGCGGCCTGATAATGCTGCAGCGCCATTCGTAGATACCGTTAATGAACGGCCATCCTCGCTTAACTGACCTTGCGTTAGTGTTAGCGGTGTCGTATTATCTACGCCCGATATCGTCACATAGTTTGCTAATTGGGCCTGTGTCAAGCTTTGAGGCAAATTCACTTTCTGGTTAAACTTGATTTCGACTTGCCCGCCATTTAATGCCTTCACAGAAGCTACCTTCACCTCTGTCACTACATATATCACTTTTGCAGTATAGTCCTTTCCGGCAATTTTGAATGAGACGGTTGTTTCCTCATTTTCAGGCAAATTGGAGTCCAATGTAATATCATGTACGGAATTATCGCTCAATGTTACTTTTAATTTGTTTTCCCCTGTCACTTCCGCTTTTGTTACAGTTAAATTCGCTTTATATGTGACAGTAGTAGTATATTTTTTATTTCCGATTTCAAAAGTAACTGTCGTCTCTTTCCCATCTTCCAATGCGTTGTTCAATTTCACCGTATGGATCGCATCATCATCTAGCGTTACTCTTAATGTCGATGCATCCACCACTTCCACAGCTTTTAAATCTGCGCCCGGCACTTCGACTTGCAGCATTTTATAAAGGAATGAAGAAAATTGCCCGCGTGTTGTAAAGCCTTTTGGGTTGAAGTTCGGAACACCTGTTACATTATAATAGTCCAACACTTTAATCGCTGAACGCGCCTCTGCTTTTGCAGCATTGTAATCTTTCACATCTTCGGTGAAATCTTGCTTCATCACATGCCCTAAGTAATCGAACTCATGAATATTCGAGTAGGCACGCACTAAAACAACGGCCATATTCTCGCGTGTGATCGGGTCGTTCGGCAATAGATTGCCATTGCTTCCATTGAAGACGCCATTGTCCTTTACTAAAGCGGCATATTGCAATAATTCATCCTGTGATGTGCTGCGCAAATCGGTAAATCGCATATTCGTCTTATAATCCGCGGGTATTTTATAGCCTTGGGACACTAAATATTTCCCTAATAATTTTACAACGTCTGAACGTGATAAAGTGCGGTTCGGTTTGAATGTGCCGTCCGGATAGCCATTAATAATCCCCTGGCTGACAAGTGCCTCGATTGCTAGTGCATGTGTGTTTCCTGCTGTATCCGAAAAACTTGCCGCACTTACCGCCGGAACAATTGCTGCTGCAACTAATGTAGCAGTCGCTGCTGATGTAACATATTTTTTATATTTTTTCTGCATAGTAATTAACCTCCTAGTTTACTAAAACATCAAAATGTTAATGAATTTGCTATAAATCGCTTACAACCTATGCATTTCCACAACTTTTCTGAATATAAACTCTTTTAGGTTAAAATGACTAAAAAGTATTACAGAATAGAAAAAAGAGCATACCTATCGAAATAGATATGCTCCAAATATTAGAAGTTCACATGAGAAGGAACCGTAAAGTTGATCTGCGGCAAATTTAGTTTATTTCCCGATAAATCGCTGATCGTAGAAACTCCTGTTTGAGAAATTTGTACAGTTTGACCTGCCGCCAATGTTTGACTTAATTGAATCGCAATTTGATTGTTTCCTTGATAGTGAGTTGGGACATATACTTGCGAAATTGCTGCTGGCGCATTACCGACCCTCACGTCAAAAGAATTAATCAATGCATTTTTGACCGGTTCACTAAAAGTCAGCGTAATTGTATTGAACCCCGAAACACTGTTGCCCGTATATTGTGGCGGAATATTTTCATTTAAATAAACAAGCCTTGTTTGCGGCTCCATCGTTACGATAGAATTCAGCGCCCTTAAATTACTAACCGTTAAATTGGCGCCTCGCTCGTAAGCAACCTCGCCTTCTCTAATCGTTAAATACACTTTGTACGGCTCAGCGGGATTGACATATGCGCGCTGGATTGTAAGCCCATCCAAATAATAGTTTTGAAGAGTTGTTGCTGTTCCCCCATCTACATGTGCCGAGAATGTAACAACGATTGTATGATTATCGCTCACTGTGCCCTGTCTTGCATTATAAGCCGTTTCCACATTTAAAATTGAAAGCTTTTCCTCATTCTGTGCAAAATCCGCGCCACGCATGAAGTTCACTTGGTATGCCGGATTTACTGCTTGTCCATATTCGCTCGTCACACCTGTAAATGTCGCGCCTACCGAATAAGTATAGCCGGAGTTTGCCACAATTCCTGATAAATTGCTTAAACGGACACGCACAACTTTATCATTTGCTGCGGATTTTTCCAGCTGTCCGATCAGCGGTGCTGCCAACATATATGTTTGACCATTTAAAATATAGTTGCCTGTAAGGGTTACTTGCGAATATGCCGCTGTTTCAACATTGCGGTCAAATGTAAACTCCAAATATTCAATTCCCTTATCTTTTACCACATTTGCGCTGACAACAGATGGAACTCCTGTATCTGCCACAAAGTTATACGCAGTTGAAAATACATTTGTTTCCCCGGATAAATCAGTTACATAGCGGCCCGGTGTCGTTGAAATTGTCGTATAGCCGTTCAAAGAGCCATTTGTCGTTACAATATGCGACTTTGGATCTTCTTTATCCTGAACAATACTCACAACGCCCGGTGAATAAGTATTTTGAACAATAGCAACATCAGCCGGGGCAATTGTGCGGATTTCTTCTGAGAATGTCAGCTTAAACTTTTTCGCCCCAAGCTGTGTCACGTTCAATAATGTCGGCAAAACGCCATCTTTGTCCCCTTTTGTAATATACGTTGTTAACGGGTTTGGCGAAGATAGATTATTCGCGATATCTACAATTGTCCCAAAAGTTACAGCAATTGACGTGCCTGGTGCCAATAGTTGCCCGCGTGCCGTAGCTGCGGATAAATCATAAATGACTTCTGTCGCATTTTTTTCGATTGTTCCTGTAATTCCGGATACAACCGAACCATCTGCTAATTTAAATTGTGTAATGCCGATCGGGTTTGTTACAGGCTCCGTAAATATCACTTTCACTTTTGTCGCCGCAACATTTTCCACCTTCAATACAGACGGTGCCGCTTTATCTGCCGCGAATGTTGCAATGTCATCATATTTCACCAGCTTTTTCGCTGTTGCTGATTCGATGCCGTCCACGACAACACGATAACGGCCTTCAAGCCCTGTAGTCGCATTGATCGTCACTGTTAACGTGCGCTTATCTTCGCTTAGCTGACCTTTTGACAATTGTACTTGTCCAAGGCGGTCGACACCTGTCACCGCCACGAGCTTATTGATCGCAGCTGTATTTAATTCGGCATCCAGCTTCACGGGCTGATTGAATGTAATCGCGACCTGTCCGCCATTCGGATTCGTGATGGAGGATATTTTCAAATCCGGCACTTCAAATTTTGCCTTTGTCGTAAAGCTTTGTCCCCCAACTTCGAATGTCACTTCGGTTTCAATATTTTCCACTAAAGGTGTTTTTAATGTGACGATATACGCTTTGTCATCCGAGAGTACGACACGCAATCTATCGGCTGCCTGCACTTCAACTGTTTTAATCGTCAATACCGGTTTTTCCGGTTCTGGCTCGGGCTCGGGCTGCGGCTTCGGTATATCAATTTGCAGCATATTATATAGGAAGGAAGCGAATTGGCCGCGTTTCGTAGCATCTTTCGGGCTGAATGTCGCCTGCTTCGTCACACCATGGTATGCGAGTGTTTTAATCGATTCCTGGTGCTCTTCTGTAGTGCGGTTTAAATCCGTGATATTTACTGTATAGCCCGTATTTTTCATCGCCTCAACATAATCATATTCATTGATCACTTTGAAGGCACGTACGAGCACTGTCGCCATTTGGTCACGGCGCAACTGATCGCGGTGCATAAGCGCTCCATTGCTCCCTTGAAATACGCCTATATCTTTTACGAGCGCCGCATATTGCAACAGCTCATCCTGGGATTTTGCCGTTAAATCCGTAAAGCGCATTTTTGTTTTATAGTCCGCCGGGATTTTATGTCCCAAAGAAACTAAATATTTCCCCAATAGTTTCACAACATCCGAGCGTGTCAGATTTTGATTCGGCTTGAATGTCCCGTCAGGATAACCGCCGATAATGCCTTGATCCGCCAATGATATAATCGCATTTTCATGTCCGCTGCCTTTAATATCTGTAAACGATGCGGCACTCGCTGCCGGAACAATTGCCGTAGCTGCGAGAACTGCCGCTGTTGCCGATGCTAGAAATTTAGAATGTTTCTTCATATCCCCCTCTGTTAGGATAGATGTCGTACCGAGCTAACGTGATATGATTAAGTAAAATACACGGAGGTCGAGACGA